>JBGTHU010000469.1:0-2216 GCA_041745975.1 Mariniblastus sp. | reverse complement strand
CAGTTTTTCCTTAATTGGCTCCCCTGGATGGAATGAGTTTACGGTTCACTTGGTCAAGGCGGCAGGCTTTTAAGGGACGGCTGATCATGTTCCCGATTGATTCCGTTGTGCTGATGAAGCCGGTTTTTCCGTCAATTGAAGTTTTCCAATTAGTCCAACTTCCCAACAAAGAGAATCCCCAAAAATGTCAAATGTAGATTATTACTTCCAAGAAATTTTCGAGCTGGGCCCCGACGAGACGGAATACCGCTTACTCACCGCCGACTTCGTTTCCCAAGCCACATTTGACGGATCAGCGATGTTGAGGGTTCGTCCCGAAGCGCTAACATTGCTGGCCGACCAGGCGTTTCACGATATCAACTTTTTCTTGAGGCCCAAACATTTGCGACAGGTCGCTGCGATTTTGGACGACCCCGAAGCCAGCCCGAATGATCGGATAGTCGCCCTGACGATGCTAAAAAATGCCGATGTGGCTTCAGCCGGTTTGCTCCCTTTCTGCCAAGACACGGGCACAGCAATCATCATGGGCAAAAAAGGGCAACAGGTTTGGACGGGTGGCAACGATGCAGATGCTCTTTCAAGGGGTGTCTATCAGGCCTATACGGAGAACCATCTTCGATACTCCCAGAATGCCCCGTTGGACATGTATTCGGAAAAAAATACGCGGACGAATCTGCCCGCTCAAATTGATCTGTATGCAACCGGCGGCAGCGAGTACCACTTTCTGTTTATCGCCAAAGGGGGTGGATCTGCCAACGGATCGTTTCTTTATCAAGAAACAAGAGCCATTCTCAATCCAAAATCACTTGTTCAGTTTCTATCTGAGAAAATGTTGACGTTGGGCACCGCCGCCTGTCCACCTTATCACTTGACGTTTGTGATTGGTGGGACTTCAGCGGAAGCGACCATGAAACACCTTAAATTGGCCTCTACCAAATATTACGATAGCTTGCCGACAACTGGCAATGAGCACGGACGCGCATTTCGGGATCTGGAATTGGAACAGCGGATGCTGCAGGCGGCCGGTGAATGCGGCATTGGAGCTCAATTCGGCGGAAAGTATTTTGCCCTGGATGTACGCGTGATTCGATTGCCACGGCATGGGGCATCGTTGCCCGTGGGGATCGGGGTTTCCTGTTCGGCCGATCGTCAGGCCAAGGCTAAAATCACAGCGGACGGCGTTTTCTTGGAGAAATTAGAGACGCGACCGCTACAATATATCCCGGAAAACTTACGCGAACGACAAGACACCGACGCGGTTCGTATCGATTTGAATCAACCCATGGATCAGATCCGGCAACAACTCAGCCAGTATCCCGTGACGACTCGCCTGTTACTCGATGGCCCCATCATTGTCGCTCGCGATATCGCCCACGCCAAATTGAAAGAGCGATTGGAGAACGAGGGCAGCTTGCCCGAGTATTTCCGCAATCATCCCGTGTATTATGCGGGCCCCTCCAAAACCCCCAAAGGTATGCCCAGCGGTAGTTTTGGTCCAACGACCGCCAAACGAATGGACAGCTATGTCGATTTATTCCAACAACACGGGGCCAGCCTAGTGATGCTGGCCAAAGGGAATCGAGGGCCAGCCGTTACTGATGCTTGCAAAAAAAACGGAGGATTTTACCTGGGCAGTATCGGCGGGCCAGCTGCCATCCTGGCCAAAGAGAGCATTCGTCAGATGGAAGTTGTCGAATACGCCGAATTGGGTATGGAGGCAATTTTGAAAATTGAAGTGGTCGATTTCCCGGCTTTTATTTTAATCGATGATAAAGGCAATGATTTTTTTGCCAATATCGGCTCGGGATGTGCCCGTTGATCTTCAAAATACAATAAAAAAACGTGAGCTTTTCAACGTCGGAAACCCCAGGAATCCCAGCAAAACGGGATGCGTGAATCGGACTCAGTCGTCCCCGATATTTTAAACCTAAATGTCGCTATCCCTTTGATTTACATTCGGCCCCAACCTACAGAGGCAAAAATATCCCTAAAATTTGTTATTTTTGTGTTCCAACCACCATTTCGCTATTTACCCAAGTTGCCGATTTTCGCTACGATTTCGTTAACCGTATAATTTTTACATAATTGGAGAGTTCCATGAAGGGATTTTTGGCATTGGTGATTGCCAGCTACTGGCTGGGCTCGAATGGATTCGCGCAACAGAATCAGGATTTCGATAGATCTCCGATTCCCGATCGAAATACGATGAGCAGGCA
>JBGTHU010000468.1:0-9069 GCA_041745975.1 Mariniblastus sp. | reverse complement strand
CAGGGTGATTGATCCGCTACGGGGCTTGGAGGACTGTCTTGCGGCGGCAACGTTAATCATTCGATCCAAACGATATTGAATTTCCCTGACATTTGAATCCATCGATCCGCTGGCAAAGCGCTTGCAGAAATTGACGGCCCTTCATTGGCTGTCCACCAAAAAAATGTTTGACTTTTTCTGTTGGAAACCTTAAACTAAATATTAATTCATCATCCAGGCTGGAGACCTTTTCTCTTCCGCCAACGGGTGCGAACAAAATGTTGCACCCAAGTCGCGTTGGTGACCGAAAATTTCAAGCTTTGCTCACTCACGCGACTGGGTGAACATTGCCGTTCGACAAAAATGCATGCAAAAACTTCCAACTCCAACAGCAACAGGCGGGTTAGATTGATGATCAGCCACAAACACTGGATTATCTTTGTATGGGTACTCAGCATTCTCACTGCTGGCAGATATGCGACAGCAGACTCGCCGAAGATGCCACCGCATGTCGTGATCCTGCTTGCAGACGACTTGGGCTGGGCGGATACGGGCTTTAACGGTAGCGATATCCTCACCCCGCATCTGGACGGCCTGGCTGCCTCCGGGGTTCGCATGCAGCAGTTCTACGTCAGTCCGGTTTGCAGCCCGACACGAGGTGCTTTGATGACGGGACGCTATCCCATCCGGTTGGGTCTGCAGTGCGGGGTCATACGTCCGTGGTCGATGCACGGCCTGCCCCTTGATGAACGAACACTGCCCATGGCGTTGAAGGAGGTTGGTTACACCACAGCATTGGTCGGCAAATGGCACCTGGGGCACAACAAGCCGGACTACCTGCCGACCAACCGAGGCTTTGATTCCCAATACGGGCACTACAACGGCGCGATTGATTACTTCAAACTGAGCCGGGACGGGGGGCATGACTGGCATCGAAACGACAAGCGAAGTGATGACAAGGGTTATGCCACCGACTTACAGGCAGATGAAGCCGTTCGCGTCATTGCCGAACACGATCCGAATAAACCTCTCTTCCTATATGTTCCTTTCAGTGCCCCGCACACGCCGCTTCAAGCGCCAGAGAAATACATCGAACCGTATGCAGCCATCGAAAACCGTAACAAACGCCTCTATTCCGCAATGGTGACGAGTATGGACGAGGCCATCGGGCGAATCCTCAGGCAGTTGGAGGAAAGCGGTTACGACAAGGACAACACGCTGATTGTCTTTGCCTCCGACAACGGGGCACTGTCCAGTATCGGAATTGGTTCCAACGGCAGGTTAAGAGGAACAAAGGGGCTGTTATACGAGGGCGGCATTCGTTCGCCCACGGTCATCTCTTTCGGTAACCAGCTTGAGGCGGGAAAGATCCACAGCGGGATGGCTCACATCGCCGACCTCTATCCAACCATCCTCAATCTGGCCGGCGCGAGTCTGGAGCAGGAGAAGCCTCTTGATGGGGCAGACCTATGGCCAATGCTGGCTGAAGGTGCGACACCCCCCCGCACAACGATCCTTCACAACGTGAGTCCCTTTAGCGGAGCGATTCGTATGGGCGACTGGAAGCTGGTTTGGAACGGTAAGGTTACTGCGAACCAAACGCATGGCCCGGAAACTGAGACATGGGAGCTATTTGATCTGGCGCAGGACCCCTACGAGGAGAACAACCTTGCGGAGGCAAGGCCTGAAATTTTAGCGGACATGAAATCGGCATTGCGGGCATTCCAGAAGGAAGCAGTCGAGCCGAACATCTCGCCAAACAACATGCCCGAATCATTCAAGGTTCCGGAGGTTTGGGGAGAATGAATGCGAATGCAGCACATGAGGTTGGCTGATCGCATCCGTTGCAACGCCCTGCCATCATCTGCAATGGTAAAACGATGACAGTGTTGCTTGGGGGCTAACGCCGAACAAATCGCATCGTGCAACTACTGGAAGCGGTGGTGTTTGCGGCGATTTAATCTAGTTTGAACTCTAACCCCGAGAGAGTCTTCCCCCGTCGCTTCCAGTTGTGCATGTGCTTTCCGTTGGTAAAACCATGCCTGACCAAACCAAAATCTTCAGCCGAATTGACGAAACGATCGAGCCTTTTACCAACTATCGAAAGACGCTCGATGACCTTCGTTCATTGCCGCCTGGATACGCGATGTGCTTCGCATCCCATTACGTTCAAGCCGATATTTTTAGCGGCGGCATTTCTCAACTAGATGGTAATTCCACGTGGGCACTGATCCTTGATGCTGTCGCCGCTGCGGAAAATGCCGGGAGTCAAGCCTGTGACTGAAATTCTGAGACGAATCGTTTACTACTATCGCAAGAGGGGACGATCGAAACTGAAACGCCGGATCGAAGGCACTTACTTCGACGATATGCCTGACGATTAGGATAAATCACTCGAACAACTCGATGAGGAGTACTTTCAGACCCCGCTGATCCACCCGCACCTGCACGTGATGGTCACCGCCGGCGGATTGGACGGCGAGGGCACCTGGCACGAACCGCAGAAGAACTGCCTGCTGCCTCGGCAGGTGCTGATGCAGGTGTTTCGCGGCAAGATGCGGGCGTTCTTGCTGCAGTCGCTGGAACAGTGCCGCTTGACGCTGCCGCCGGACACGACACTCACGGCGCAGAAGAACCGGCTGGGCCGAGCGACGTGAAACGTCAAGATCCTGGACCGCTACGCACATGGCCGCGGGGTGGCGGCGTGCTTGGCCAATTATCTGAAGGGAGGTCCGAGCGGCAATGGACGGATCATCGATGCGCAACAGGGCGTGGTGTTCTTCATTTTTTAGCCCTTCCTGTCTCGATTGGAATTCGAGGGTCAGTGCTATGGCCTCTGCTGACTCCTGCCTCGCCCAGAAGGAATTGTTTATGTATGTTCCAACTTTTCAGCCGATGATGCTTAATCGTTGGAGCGAACAACGACCCACGAGCCGTCTGGCAGGTCTCCCCGGATAAGAACGTGGTGTTTCGCTGCAAAAGCTCGTGGTTTACTTGATCAGTTCACAGCGAACAGGCCCCGCAGTCGCGAATTGAAAACGATGACAGGGTTTGGGTCATGCTGTCACGATTGGAAAATTAAGCACTAGGTTTTGGCTCGTTGTCGAAAATTGAAGACGGGAAACAATCTTCGGGCCCTTTCATGGTTTGGTGGTACATCAACTCAGGGCCGCAAATTTGACTTTTTCCGATGGAAACCGTAAACTGATGCCATCCCTGGGCGTTCCAGGGTTCAAGCCGCAACCAACAAGGGACTGCGAACGAGGTGTTCGATCGAAGCGGCGGGGTCGGACGCGAACTGAGGGCAAACCCGTTGGCCGCCGCTCGGTCAACGCAAACGTTCGTCCAAAGAATGATTCATGGCGATCTACTACATTGAGACGACAATTCCAAGCTTCTACCACGAGGTCCGAACCGATCCCGACATGGTGGCCCGACGCGACTGGACTAGACGCTGGTTTGACGCCGTGATAACCACAGACCGGGTCGTGACCAGTCCTGCGGTCTTGGCTGAACTAGAGAATGGCGACTTCCCTGGTCGCGATCAGGCAATCCAAATGCTTGATTCCCTCGAACTACTTACCGTCAACTCGGCTGTGGCTGAGATCGTCGAGGCCTACACGCGTCATCATCTAATGCCGCGTGATCCATTTGGTGATGCACTCCACTTGGCACTTGCATCGTATCATCGGTGCGACTTCCTAGTGACCTGGAACTGCCAGCATCTTGCTAATGCCCGAAAATTCGGTCACATCAGGAGACTAAATGGTATACTAGGGTTGTATGTACCTGAACTTGTAACGCCAATGGAACTACTTGGCAAGGACTGGAACCAATGACTACTCCGCCAATCTTGGACGAGATTCGACGAGTCCGACATGCAATGTCTGCCGAAATTGATCATGATACGAGCAAGATCGTCGAATACTTTTCCGCAATTCACAGACGGAACAAACGTCGAGTTGTGAATCTTGCCGATCAGGGCCCATACGGACGAACAAAGGATTGCACCGAAGCTGACGACCAGCCGCGGCCTGATGGTAGCTCTACCCCGTCGGCTCGGTGAATCCAGTCGTTCTGTCGCCGGTCAGCTGCTGTCTTGACAATTAAGGATGGCCACAATGCACAACTGCCCT
Source organism: Mariniblastus sp. (assembly GCA_041745975.1). Classification (GTDB taxonomy): domain Bacteria; phylum Planctomycetota; class Planctomycetia; order Pirellulales; family Pirellulaceae; genus Mariniblastus. Next base: position 4,954 of record JBGTHU010000468.1, on the reverse strand, counting down.
AAATGTGGAACTCAAAGCGGAGGCTTGCCGCCGACGTGCCGGAATGAACTCTGCTCAAATTTTGGCAAAACGCTCTCCTTTACCGAAAAAAGTTCAAACGCAGCTCGTAAAGGCTCGAATACGACGGCCAGTGTGGAACATTTGGGCCAGCAAATCGGAGTCCAATCCGGAGCGAAAGTCGCAATTGAGAAGCCGAAACCTGAAGCAACATGGTCGTGGGCGGGCTCAATTGTCGCTGCCTTGGTGTGCGCCACCGGTCGGGGTATGGTTACACTTTCCCAAGGGGCAAGCGGGATGGCAATCGCTGTCCCGCTCTCTGCGTTTATCGGATTGCTGATCGGGGCGCTGGTGGGTGGCTTAGGGCGGCCCGTGATGAGTCCGATACTTGGCAGCGCATTATCATGGCTTGGCGATTGGCTGTTGCTGCTCGTCTATCGCTTGATCGAAGTTGCCTTGGTTATTGTCACTATCGGCGCCTACCAGAATATTTTTAGAGGTGAGGGCAGTTTGCTCTTTTGGATGGCCTTCGTTGGTGCGGCGTCTGGTGCACTCGGTGCGGTAGTCGCGAATGTCTCACGGCGCTTGACCTGATGCTCATGCTCTCTAACGATATTCGTGGCTCCTGCAAACCTAAATCACATGTCGCTGCGACAGAACAAATCGTTCGACCGAAGTCGGGATCGCGGTGGCTTTAGAAGATCAATGTTGAATCGTCCCGACTCGGTCAACTCTAACGTTCGTCCGCTCAACACAAAGGAGCACACTTCATTGCCATACGTCATGGTTGACATCGAATCTGATGGGCCGATTCCCGGCGACTACTCAATGATCTGCTTCGGCGCGGTTATTGTGGAACCCGAATTGAATCGCACGTTCTACGGGAAGCTCAAACCAATATCAGATCAATTTATTCCGGACGCTCTCGCCGTCAGTGGATTCACGCGCGAAGAATGTCTCGCATTCGATGATCCGAAACAGGTGATGGAACAGTTTCAAGAATGGCTGGCTTCAAACTGCAAGGGGCGCACAATGTTCGTCTCGGACAACAACGGATTCGATTGGCAATTTATCAACTGGTACTTTCATCATTTCATCGGCAAAAATCCATTCGGCTTCAGCTCAACAAACCTCGGATCGCTGTACAAGGGCATGCAAAAAGACACCTTTGTGAACTTTAAGCATCTACGGAAGACAAAGCACACTCACGATCCCGTGGATGATGCTCGCGGCAATGCCGAAGCACTATTGCAAATGAAGGAAATGGGGCTGAAAATCAGCTTCTCGTAACCTAAACGCGGACGAACAAAGCGATGCACGTAAGTCGCCGGTCAGCCGCGAATTTGAATCATAGTTTTTTGGCGGCGACTACGTGATCGCCAGCGTTATCCCATTCAACTTTCAGCAACCTACTGGCATGATGAAAGTCTTACGCCTCATCCGCTCACTTCTGGTGCTACCTTTCGCGATCGTCATTGGGCTGCCCGTTGCCGTTATTCTTGGCGTTATGATTGCTTTCCAACTACCTTCGATGTTTATCGAAAACTATCGCTGGCGTCAGAGGCTGTCGCTTGCCGGAAGGCTAAATCGCACTAAAGCCTTCCGTGACAGCCTCGCTAACGGTTCCCTCATCGTAGATTCTCCAACCTTGGGCTGGGGATTACTCCAATGCTGGTGGACGACAGATGACGTTCCTTCTTTGTCACCGATGCCTGAACCTACTGATGCCGACCGTGAGAAGCATATGCGGTCTGATTCTAATACTTTGTGCCTTCCATGGGATCGATGGATTGCTAATACCTACCTTGACCGCGACAATGGAAAGGCCATCCTAATCGCAACACGACGTGATGACCGAATCGCGGAACTGATCACAGCAAAAGCGAGTACGATCCATATTGTTCGTTCGTGGTCTGCACCCGTTCATTTGGATACTCAACCCGAACTTTCGGGATAACCAAGCGGTGAACCGAAGCCGCCGATGACGCGTTTTTTGAAATTATAGTTTTTTGGCGGCGGCTCGGTTACCGCCGTCGACTATGAAGTCCTGGGTTGTTCAATGGGTAAAGGTTTAATTTTGGAATTTTTTACACCATATTTTTTTGAGGGGAAGTGGAGAATTACGATTGGCAAGTTGGTTTGCAGTTGCCATGGGACGATCTTTTCAAGGATGGTTGACTAAACGACTATTCGAGGTGTGAATGCTGTTAACTCTCGTATGCCTGACCATGCTTTGTATGGGCCAGGTTGCATTCCCTCAGTTATCCATACACGGTTCAAACATCTTGTTTCGTTCTTACGCTTATTCGCAAGAGCCACCTTGTTCCTGATGTTTTTCTCTTTCAAACGGTTCATCTTTAGCCGTCTGATGGTGAGTTACCATGATTGATAGTAGCTTGCCTGGAGGCTTCAATGAGCAGCAAGCTGACTTCCTTCGACAGTCCATTCTTTAGGGCGACATCTCTGATAAATCGTCAATCAACGCGATCGCTGTTGGCTAGATTGAGTCCTAAATGATTCTTCAGTGTCAACTGGACGCAGGGCTCTGTCGATAAGGAATCTTGTCCTTGATCAATTCGTTCGCTTTCTCCGGGGGTTAGGATTGGTATGTTCTTGGTTCTTAGTTCTTAGTTGTTGGTTGTTGGTTGTTGGTTGTTGGTTCTTAAATTGTTGGTTGAATTAAAAAGGGGAGCAAGGCCGATTCGTTCGCCGATTTAACGTTGCACTACGGCAGTCGTTGCAGACGGCGATACAGGCTGTCTTGCTCCCCTCGGTTTTTTCGCTAAAGTTCGAGTCGCTCGCTTGCTGGGCTGGGAACGACCGGTCGTCTGGGAGGCTGATGGTTTTGCATTCCTGGAGTTCCGCTTCGGTTGACCTTTGGAACTCTGGGCAGAGGTCTCTTTCTTCTTATCCTCCTTCTTATCTCCTAGAGGAAGTCTTGCAGCATCAACACCCTGAAGCGATTGGTTTGATTGGTTTCCTTTGGCTGTTGATCTCTTGGTACGGTTACCATCAACAGATGCTCTACTCCTAGAGGAAGTTTTGATCGGCCTGACCTTGGTCGATGATGTTTTTCCTTTCGACGCCGTGGGAGATTCCGACGAGCCATTGGACGCAGCGGCAAGTGCTTCTCGGGCCTGGCGAGCTTCTTTCCGCAGGCGTTTTTTCCGTTGGTCTTTGTTCTCCTTCGGTTTCATCTTTTGCAGGGTCTCTTTCAGCTTCTCCGGCATCGGGCCAAACGATTCGGTCACTTCAATCATCCGCAGTGGCTGCCAATCTTTTTCGTCTCGCAGCAGGGCCCAACCGATCACCGCCAGCTTGCGAGCCAGTGCCACAGCCGCTTTCTTTCGACGAGTCTTTTGCCCGCCGCTGATCCGTTGGTAGATCGCCTTGGCCCAGGGGTTGTAACGGAGCGAGATCCAAGCACATTCCACCAGGATCGTCCGAGCCAGCGGGTTGCCGCGTTTGGTAATTCGTCCGTTGCGATCCGTTTCCCCCGATTGATACTGACGAGGAACCAGACCGAAGTAGGCCGACACCTCGCGACCGTTGGAAAAACGATGGGGATCGTCGATGCAGGCCACTAGAATCTCGGCCGTTCGCGGGCCGACACCGGGGATCGTCTTAACCCGAGCAATTCGAGGATCGTCTTTGCCGATTTTTTCCAGTTGCTGTTCGACCTTCTTCAGCTGTTCAGTCAGGGAATCGAGTTGGGTTAGCTCCAAATCGAGTTCGCCTCGCCAGAGTTCGTCGGGACCACATTCTTCCAGCGGTTTGCGGTATGGATTGATGATGTGCCGCCCGGAATACCAAGCCGCTTCCCCGCGGGGAATCTCAATCCCATGGTTGACGAACCAGGCTCGGATGATGCATTTGCTTTTGTTGATCCGGTAGTCGAGCGTTTTGCGATACTTCACCAAAGAACGAAACTCACGTTGTTTAGGCGAGGGCATGTGAACCGGTTTCAGTTCGTTCATGGCGGCCATCCGAGCCAACTTGAGGGCGTCGTCTTTGTCGGTTTTCCGTTTGACGTTACTCCATTTCCAAGCCTCTTCGTTGGTCGAGCAGACGAGCACTTTCAGTCCCAGGCTAACGGCCAGATCATTAATCCAGCCCGAAGGACCGCAAGCTTCCATGACGACCAGATCGATGGGGTGGTTTTGGAAGACCGTTTGGAGGTAGTTTCGATCGGTAGCGGCATTAAGAAAGTGATATTTTCGGGAATCGGTATCAAAAAAGCAGCACATTGTATTGAATTTGCCGAGGTCCAGTGCGAGAATGTTCATTGTTAAAGCTCCATGGGTATGGGGTTTGGAAGATTGTGACAGTGGTTGTTGCGACCCGAGATCACCGGTTTGAGTCGCCAGATTTTAGCAAATGACTCCCACCCCATGCCCAGGACTTACATGGATTCTTTCGTCAAATTGAGAGGAAAAAAACATGGCTCACAGGAACATCAATGTATTGTTTTTTGCTGCTTCTATTATTGTTGCGTTTTTAGTCAACTCGCTACAAGTTTCTGCTCAAGGTGGAGTTTCTAATCACATCAGTTTTAACTTAAATCCTTTTGTCAACGGCATTTACGGAATGACCTTTGTACAGCACGGTGATGAATTGAAGGTTGATGGAACAGTCAGCATCGTAAACGGAACCCAAAATGAAATTTCAGTCAAGATTTCGGTAATTGTCGATGGACAAGTACAAAGCGTTTGGGGGCCTGCGACACTTCCAGGAAACTCAACAATGAACCCGGCGATCACGGGAGTTAAAATCGCCAATGCGGATTCTCACGTAATTTCAGTCCATGTTGAAGTCCGCGATTCGAAAGGAGCTTTGATCGGCACAGGAGTAGACGCTTATGGCTTTAATCGAATCATTCCCGGTGATCCAGAAATAGAACCTCTGTAGGAATTTAAAGCGAACAGGAACAATCAAGAGGATAAGGGAATGAAACAAC
>JBGTHU010000467.1:0-3761 GCA_041745975.1 Mariniblastus sp. | reverse complement strand
ACGTCGACGTTTACGAGTCATACCTGGTTCATTTTATATCCAGTGAAACGAATCGAAAGGGCCTGACCCCTTTTCTAACAAAACCAAATTGATAACGATCAAGAATCCACAAAAGGGATTCAGTCCCGCATCATCGATTTCGATTAGAAGGGATTGAAAATAGAAAGTCAAGAAAATTTTAGCGATTTTTTAAAATAAAAAAATGCGTTAGTGGTGCCCCTTTTTTCCACGGCAACCTGGTTTTCATTTTTCACGGATAGTTGTTGCCAAACAAAATTTACAAAAGATTTGGGGCTGCTGTGGCTCCCGCCGAGACGAGGGCGTTTAGTGATAAATCCTCAGCTCAACCGAGACAAGCTCGGTTGGGACTGCGGGTAGCAAGTCGAGGCGGGGTATCGACGGTTAGTGGTGAATCCTTGGCTCAACCGAGCAAGCTCGGTTGGGGCCCTTCCTGGTTGCTACCTATCCCTGTTCGCTCCCCACCGAGTTTATCTCGAATACTGCAAGGATTCATCACAAACGCTCTGTTGTTGTTAATTTAATGAAAAAACAGTCTCATAAAAGGAATGGTCGTTGCAGATTTTTTTGCCTTGGCACATAATTGATCGTGCTACCATCCGATTTGAAATTGGCAAAGAGGGAATTTTTCTCATTCAACGACTCTCCCTTGAAAATTTCATTTACCATCCTTTTGTTAAAATTAATAATGACCGTTTTTATGAAACTGAACCTTACAGGCTATTTGTTGAGAGGGATGTATCGTTTTTTGCGATTGTCGATTTTGGCGTTTCTTGTCACTGTTGGACTCGACGACAAACTTACATTTGCAAACGATCAAGATTGGGCGCGGTGGAGGGGGCCCAATGGCAACGGTGTAGCGGCTGATAATGAGCGACCGCCAATTCGCTGGGATGAAGGTAAACGAGAGAATATTGTCTGGCGCTCGCCCGTCCCTGGAAAAGGGCACGCCTCGCCGATCGTTGTCGGGAATCGTATCTTGTTGGCGACCGCCGACAAAGCCGCTTCGACCCAATCGGTGCTCTGTTATGATCGCCAAACCGGCGCTCCAATTTGGCAAACCGTTGTCAATGATCAGGAAATCGACTATCCCATCCATCCCAATAACAGTTATGCCTCGTCGACCGTGGCCACCGATAGCAAGCGAGTCTTCGTGTTGTTCAACAATCGAGATGCGATTCATTTGACCGCTCTCTCGATGACCGGAGAGAAATTATGGGAGCGGCGAGTCGGCCTATTTAAGGCTCGCTATAAATACGGATATGGTACGTCGCCGATTGTACATCAAGGGCTAGTGATCGTCGCCAACGTCAACGATGCCGATCCGTCAATAACTGCCTATGATACTGCCAGCGGTGAGCTGCAATGGCGGATTGAAACCGACATCGGTACCAACTACTCAACGCCGGTGGTTGCCAAATTTGATGGCAAAGCCCATTTGCTACTGAGTGGACTTAAGAAGTTGGCGGCCTATGATCCTGCATCGGGTGAGTTGCTGTGGCAAGCCCCGGCCCGATGGGAAGTGACATGTGCAACTGTGGTTTGGGATGACCAACGCGTTTACGCCAGCGGCGGCTTTCCTCCCCCGCAAACGATCGCCGTCAAAGCCGACGGAAGTAGCGAGTTGGTATGGGAGAATAATCAAAAATCATACGAGCAATCGATGCTGCTCTACCAAGACCTACTTTTCACTCATGCGGACTCAGGGATCGTGTTCTGTTGGCGGCCCCGCGACGGTAAAGAGATGTGGAAGGGTCGGTTTAAACCCGGCGGACGGGTCGGCCAAAGTGCTTCTCCAGTAGCTGCCAATGGACATGTTTACATTACCGCTGAGAATGGTGAAACGCTGGTGTTAAATCCCAGCGGAGAAAGAATGGATGAAGTTTCCCGCAATCGTTTGGGCGATGAAATGTTTGCCTCGTTGGCGATTTGTGGGAACCAAATTTTCGCTCGCGTTGCCAGTTATGAAGAGGGGGATCGCAATCGTCGGCAGGAGTGGTTGTACTGTATCGGGGAAACCAACCAAGCACCTTAACCGCGGACGAATGGCTGTCATTTGATTTTAGAAGTAGGCGAGGCTATCCGATGTCAATCAGCCGCTGTATCCAACTTCGTTACTATGACCAATTGAGGTTGGCAGCGATTGCGTTGCTGATGGCCGTGATCGTGTTGGGCTATTTGGGACTAACCCAATGGCAGACAACCAAAATTGACTTAAATGATCATCCCCCGGTTCAAGATGTGCCGCTGTTTCAAGTCGACTTGAACCATTTCCAATGGTACGAATTGGTGATTCTGCCAGGTATCGGAGAAACGTTGGCGAAAGCCATTGTCGATCATCGCAGCCAGCATGGCGACTTCACACGAATCGAGGAAATCCAGCACGTCAGTGGGATCGAGCCCGGGAAATTCGAACAACTCGCCCCGCATCTCACGATAAAACAGTGAATGCCATTATTCGTTTTCAAACGTGACGGTCGATTGACGATCACGATTGACGGTCAAGCTGACCACATCAGGTCGGCTATAGTGGCCCGAAGGATCAAAATTCTGACGTTCTTCCAATACTCGATCGAAATCAATCGAGGCCACGATCAAGTCTTCAGTTTCAGTCACGGGAGCAACCACCCATTCCCCATCTGGCCCCGCCAAACAAGAGCCTCCATCTGTCAGCCACTGAGGAGCCTTAGCCAAAATCTGATCGAGATGCGGAGTCGAATCGGGGAAGTCGGTTGATCGCATCAGGCTGCTGACCGAAACGACAAATGAACGAGACTCAAGCGCAATGAATCGAGTGATCTCCTGCGTGTTGCGGAGACTTCCCGGCCAGACGGCAACATGTAAATTCTCCCCTTGTGCATACAAAGAGGTTCGCGCCAACGGCATCCAGTTCTCCCAACAATTCAAACCTCCGACGGTAAACTCTTTCAATCGGTGCACTCGCAGCCCATGACCATCACCATTTGACCAAGCCAGCCGTTCATCATACGTCGGAACAAGTTTACGATGAACCGATTGGATTACTCCTTGCTGATCGATATAAACCAAGGAGCAATAGAGGCTATGTCCGCCGCGATCGGCGGCTCTTTCGATGGTTCCCAAATAAACGGCCATCCGGTTTTCAGCAGCCAACTCTCTGATCCGATCCAGATCTCCATTTTCAATTTGGACTGCATTGCGAATGTAGTGGGCATGGATTTCTTTTTGGATGGTTGAATTCCATTGAGTGCCATTTGTCAAGGCCAGCCAAAATGGGTATCCGGGCAATAAGGCCTCGCCAAAGACGACCAATTCGCAACCTTGTTCGGCTGCCTGCCGTAGTTTCTGACAGATCTTCTCGGTCGTGGCTGTTTTATCGAGCCAAACCGGTGCGATTTGTGCCATCCCAATTTTTAACATCGCTTACGTCCCATCTGCTGGTGATTGTTATTGGCAAGTTGTGAAAAGTTCAGTTAGCATTTATTTAATGAGCCCGAGATCCTGATCGCTATCATAACGTATCTAACAGCATTTCAACAGCATCAACGTGGCTGTTTTTAGACAATTGCTTGTGAAAGAATTTTTTTCATGCTAAAGTCATAGAAGTCAATAAAACATGTTAATTCTTCGGTACGGCGTTACCCCATGAGTACAGAATACAATGTGGCGATCATCGGCGGCGGTCCGGGAGGATCGACCTTGGGTGGAATGATCCGCCGCTATCGACCCGACATTAACGTGGTCATTATCGAACGAGAAATTTT
>JBGTHU010000466.1:0-5014 GCA_041745975.1 Mariniblastus sp. | reverse complement strand
CGAGATCGATATCGAACGTTTCGATTTGTTCATTGCGAAAGGCAATTCCCAGCACGACAACCATCAGGACTGGGAAAAGGTAAACCCAGAATATCGTCTCAGGTCGACGAATGAATTCCCGCAAGCGAGCCAAGGTGATGGTGGCTATGGGGTGGTTAATCATCCAAGTGTCTCCCCGTTAGGGTCACGAAAACATCTTCCAAGCTGGCATGACGCGTTGTCAAGGAGGCAAGACGGTAATCGGATTCCTTCAATCGCCCCAGCAGCAACGGCAATACCAAATGGGGCTGACCGGCAGTAATACGAATTTGCCCGTTATCCGCTTCGATGCGACCTACGGTGGGCAATGTAGCAAATTGTTGAGCATCAAAACGATTTGCAGTTGCCTCTAGCGAAAACTCGATCACATGATCAGCACCCAGTGACTGGATCAGTTGGCGGGGCGAACCTTCAGCGATGATGGTACCTTCATCAAAAATAGCGACTCGGTCGCAGAGTCGTTCGGCCTCTTCCATGTAATGGGTCGTCAACAAAATGGTTTTGTCCGCTGCAATCAAGTTTTCAATGATTTCCCACATTTGGCGTCGACTGGAGGGATCTAATCCGGTGGTAGGTTCATCCAAAAAAATCAGATCGGGTTGACCGACCAATGCCGTGGCGACGGCCAACCGTTGCTTTTGTCCTCCCGATAAATTCTTTACCCAGGATTTCGCTTTATCGGTTAAGGAAACCGATTCGAGGGCTTCCCTTGGCGTCAACCCGCGGGAATAGAAACTGCGAAACAATTGAATCGTCTCCAGCACGGTCAATCGCTCATTAAGTCGAGTTTCTTGCAGCGAGACGCCGATCCGCGAGCGAATTTCTTGGGCCTGGGTAGCCCATTTCAGCCCCAAGATTTCCACTTCTCCGCCGCTGGCCGGTAGCAGCCCTTCCAGGATTTCGATAGTCGTTGTCTTCCCGGCCCCATTGGGACCCAGCACCCCAAAGCACTGACCAGCCGCCACTTCAAAATTGATACCGCGAACGGCATGAACGGGTGGTTTCCCAGGATAGGTCTTGGTCAATTCGCGAACTTTGATTGCTGCATTCATCAAGCGAAAATTATTTGATACCGGCCTGGTTATTGAAGAATCTTAAGGGAAAACTCTTCACTCAATTGCTGGCGAACGTGGGACAGAATCGATTGCTGGACATCCGCCAGTTCATTTGATGTCAACGTACAACCGGCCGCAGCGCGGTGACCGCCCCCTTGGAAATGTTTTGCGATTTCATTGGCAGCAGTTTGACAGCGACTGCGAAAACTGACTTTATATCCACCTGATCTAAGACCAACAAAAATCACCGCAAAAACAGTCCCTTCTATCTCCAGTGCCAGATTGACCAAGTCTTCGGTGTCACTGGGCAGCGCACCGGTCTTTTCATAATCATCGGGCACGATAAAAGTGTGAGCCAATCGCCCCTCCAATTCGGTTTGGATACGCGCAAGCACGGTACCGCGAAGGCGAACCCGACCTACCGTTTCTTGTTCGTACAAAGCCCCATAAATTTCCGGGGGACAGGCACCACCCCGATACAGCTCGGCAGCTGCTTCAAACGTTTTGTCATTGACCGATTTGAAGCGAAACCAACCCGTGTCCGTCGCCAGGGCCGCAAACAACGGCATGGAAATCGAGTGTGTCAGGGGAACGTTCAAATACTGGGCCGCTTCGACACACATCCGTCCCACAGCTTCGGCAGTCGTATTTTTGAACAGTTCGGCCTGGATGTCATCCTCCCCTTCATGATGATCGAAAATAATCACCTTCGCCGTCGTGTTTCGCACGACGTCTGCCATGGCACCCAGTTGAATCCAAGCGCTGGTATCGAGGATTATCAACAAATCGGCATCCTGCAATTGATCCGCAGCGATATCGGGCCCCAGTTGCAGGACTTCGTTTCCCGGATCAATAAACGCCAGATTCAATGGCACGCCATCACCACAAACAATGCGGACCTGTTTGCCCAAGGACTGAAGAATCCTTTTCATTCCCAGACAGCTTCCCAATGAGTCGCAATCGGGGCGTACATGGCTGGTCAAAATCACGTTTTGGGCCGCTGAAATCACTTCAACGAACCGAGGCCAGTTTATATCCATAGCTGTTCCAATCAAATTCAATTTGCTGTCAAGATTCAAAGTTTAAATGAGTCGTGCAATGGGCCCCGGATTCAGTCTCACCGAGGACCAACGTCTTCCGCGGATGCGGCACCTAATGCTGCCACTTTTCTGGCCCCTTTATTGCTGATGAGCGATCGACCGAGTGGCTTTGATGTCCTGTTCGAGTTGCTTCAGTAATTGTTGAGCTGAATCAAACCTATGAATATCTCTCAAACGAGTAATAAAATCAACCTCTATTACACGCCCGTACAGCGAACTTTCAAAGTCTAACAAGTGAGATTCAACCTTCAACAGATCGTCTCCGAAGGTTGGATTGGGGCCAATATGTATCGCCGACCAATGGGCCCGACCATCAACATAGGTTCTGCCCGCGTAAACACCGGCGGCAGGGATCAACGTGTCAATCGCATCTAAATTGGCCGTGGGAAACCCCAAACTACCTCCCCGAGCCGCACCATGGGTCACCATCCCTCGAATTCGATAAGGGCGAGTCAGCATGCGGGTGGCGGCATCAACTTGGCCGATACTTATTAACTCGCGAATACGACTACTGGAAATAAATTCTTCGGCATCGATCAACGGTTCAACGATTTTCAACTCGATTTGATGACTGGCACAAAGCTGTTTCAGCTTTTCCGGAGTGCCCAATCGATTATGGCCAAAGAAAAAATTAGGGCCTTCCGCCATCGCTTTCGCTCCAACCACATCGACAACAATCCGCTGAAAAAATTCTTGATAACTCAGACCCAACAGTTCCCGGTTCGTACGATAAGCGACCACTGCATCGATCCCCAATTCCGCCAACAAATCGGCTTTGCGGTCAATCCAGGTCAGTGGCGTGGGCGCTTGGGCTGGACGGAGGATTCGCGCCGGGTGAGGATCAAACGTGAAAATAATAGCCGCTGTTTGATGCTTGGCCGCCAGTTGTTTGAGGGCCCCAATCAATTCCGCATGGCCCTTGTGAACGCCATCAAAATTACCGATCGTCAACGCAGCACCTCGCAAGCCGCTGGGGAACTCAGATAATTCGGTAAACAGTTGCATATCAATTTTTAGTTGTCTTCAGGTGTCTTCAAATTTCAGCCGTGTCACTCAGCAGGTGATACCGATGCCCGATTTTCCAAACTGCGCCAAAGGTACCAGGTCGCCACGGTCGCGTAAGGCCGCCATGGATTGGCGATTTGATGGATGCGTTCGAACGTAGGTACTACGTCCAAAGAGTATTGATGGCTAATGGCGTTACGCAACCCTAGGTCGTCCACCGGCAACACATCCAAGCGAGCCAACGAGAATATCAGAAACATCTGTGCCGTCCAGCGCCCGATCCCTTTGACTTGAATCAATTGATGAATGACATCTTCATCTGATAGACGATTGATCCGAGGTAGATCAACGATCCCTTGAGAAACTTTTTCCGCTAGGTCGATCAGATAGCCCGCCTTCTGTGGCGATACCCCCAGTGGTTGAAGTTCGGCACGGTCAAACGAGACCAACACCTCCCAGCGAGTCTGTCGAATCGAATAACCCATCTCGGTTGCTCGCCGTAGATAAGCAGATCTGAACCGTCCTTTGATTGTCTCGGCGGCAGCGGTGGAAATTTGCTGAGAGAGAATCGAATCGACCAAAGCTCCCAGTCGATCCAGCGAGGCCCGTGCGGTGAAGGGCCCCAATTGCTTCAATAGCTTCCGCATCACTGGGTCGGATTTTTGCAGGTGCAGTCGAGCCGATTTGATTTGTTGAGCCGAAAATGGCATGAAAGCTTACTTGCTGTGAAAATAAAAATCGAAATGAATGAACGCTTTTTCGGAATATAGCAGCTTATATTCGGATTTGACAAGCGTGCCAATCCAGCGCAGGCCCACAATCAGTGTCTCGCCTGTTTGAATTTTTGATCGCTTTAGCCTATATTAACTTCGGTTTGGCACGTCGCCGTAACCAATCAATAGAGCACACGGGCCGATCAGCGGATTAACATCGTCGAATTAAAGACCGGCGGATTAACATCGGCGGTTGAGCCGACTTGCCATATGCTTTTTATCTTGACCATTATAATTAAATAAAAAATGTCAGAATCGCAAACAATTAATTTATCCGATTTCGTCCGAGACATCCCCAATTTCCCCAAGCCCGGAATAGTTTTCAAAGATATCACGCCCCTTCTTCTCAATCACCAAGCTTTTGAAAGTTCAATCGAACAATTCGCCGATCATTATCGAGATCAAAAAATTGATGTGATCGCCGCCGCCGAAGCACGCGGTTTTTTGTTTGCCGCGCCATTGGCATTGAGACTGGGGGTCGGCATGGTTCCAATTCGCAAACCAGGGAAACTCCCTTTTGACAAACATTCCTACAGTTATGAATTGGAGTACGGCACCGATACCTTGGAAATGCATATCGACGGAATCGAAACGGGCCAACGGGTTTTGGTGATTGACGACTTGTTGGCCACCGGCGGCACCATGAAAGCTTGCTGTGAAATGATCGAGACCTGCCAGGCGACTATCGCCGGTTGTGGCTTTGTAATCAATTTGAAATTTTTGCCGGGACAGCAGCGCTTGAGCCAGTACCCTATCTTCAGTTTAATCGAATATGAGTAATCTGGGAAATCAATCTTTCGCAAATTTATCAAATAGCTCAAGTCGTTCGAGCAACTCGGATGAATCGAGCAGCACCGTTGGCCCCTTATCGCCATCGGCAACTTCATCTGCATCTGCATCTTCATCTGCATCTGCATCTGCATCTGCATCTGCGTTTCCGACTGATTCGTATCCCCTGGAAAGATATTCCCGACAAATTAGATTTTCCCAACTTGGTGCCCAGGGCCAACTGCGGATTTCCGCAGCAAAGGCCGTGCTGATC
>JBGTHU010000465.1:0-1904 GCA_041745975.1 Mariniblastus sp. | reverse complement strand
TTGGCGGTATTCAGCACAGCGCTCAATGGCTGTTCATGTGGCGCCAAAACAGTAACACCTGGTTTGAGCGACCTGAAGCAAATTGTGGAAATCGCTCGTTGAAGCTTTTTCAATGTGTCTGATTCTCGCGACCTAAAAAGGGCTGCTGGCCATTCGCTGCAAATCTCTCCACGAATTTCCGTGAATTCTTTTCAACTCGTCGGTCATCCGCAGCGTCAGTTGCCGATAATTTGATGGGCAAGGGTTCAGTTGGCTAAAAATTACCACATTGTGTTCGAAATGAAAAAATTTCCCCGCTGAAGTGGTGTGTCCCCAGCTTTACCCTCATGTCCCCAGCTTTACCCTCACGGAAGTGGTGTGTCCCCAGCTTTCCCCAGCTTTCCCCCAGATTGCCCTTTCCAGGGATTCCTAATTTTCGCTTAACAAACCCGATTAGGCGGTCAACGTCGCGCGAATCTGAACGCATTGGCAACGTAGGCAATGAGGAGAAGGCAGCCGGCCTTGTTGGTGAAAGTTGGTACTTCCCGTATTATCAGGCCAAGTTTGAACGGCAATCGAACGGGCTTGGTGAAAAGGTAACGCGCCTTATCACCGCATTACCGAATCATGGAACGATCATATTCACCGGTATTGGAATAAATTCACAGCCTCTCGGCGAAATTGGCGTGGAATATGAATCAGCAAGTTCTTTCGTCGTGCTCGCTACTTTTGCGGAGCAAAAGGCGACTATCTCATGTTTGGCAACTAAAAATTCAAGTAACCGTTTTGTATGTTTAATTTATACAGCCCATTGGGCGAACAAGTGATGCTGTTCGTCTTGCGTCCGTAGGAGGAAAAAAGGGGTCAGGCGCAAATTGGCATCTTGGGCAATCTTGCGTGGACGTCTGCGACTTCGTTGGGTTGATTCCAAGCCGAGCCGTATGAGTTATCGTGATCCAGTAGAAAAACCGGCTGATCTCGCCATCGAGCTGAGGACTGAAAATTATGTGCCATTGATTACTAATCCACTGATAGGAAAATAGTTTTACATCAAATCGTTCCAAGCCTTTACCGATCACTCGCTCGAAGGCTGCAACAACTTCTTCCTTGTGAAAAATGCTTTGACGAGCTTTACCATGGTTAAGTGCATGGTAAATGGCACCCGTTTCATCTGCACGAGGAGGTCGTGGCACGTTAGTGAATTCGCGAAACCGTAGATTGAATCACTAAAAACCGAAATTTCTCAAAAGACTAATTGGTTTAATTCCGATCGTCAATTCCCCAGATTGCCATTCGCTCCCGACCTCTTTTTCTCCTAGTTTCCGGATCCATGCTCAAGCTTTCTGCGGCAACTTAGCAGCAAGAGCCCGGCCAGAGTCATAATCATCGCAGAGGAGGGTTCGGGAATGGCCGTCATGAGAAAGACCGATTGGCTGCCCGAGAGAGTCCCTAATGCTTGACCATTTCCAACGATCTGCTGCAGTCCATTAATCGCAATCGCTTTGTAGAGAGACTCCCAACCATTGGCAGACAAGCCCCCTTGAGCCAGACTTCCCAAATCAAATAATCCATTGCCAGACGACCAAAAGAAAGCGCGTTCACCCAACAAACTCTCGCCGTCATACAATTCATAAAAACCAAGGACAACTCCATCTTCACTAATGAAATCGGCTTGACTAAATGCATAGCCATCGGATCGCTGTGACATCTGAAGAGAAAACGTGGTGTCCTGGAAAGGATCGTAGACCCAGGCATCTTGGCCTAGATAATCAACGCCAGAATAGCGTTCTGAAATTCCAATTACGTGACCGGCCTCGTTGAGTTGTTCAGCAATGGAAGCCCTGTACCCAACAGTGCCAATATGCTCGCTGCCGACCAGCCCGATGTCAAGGGTCGAAGTTCCATTGAAAACCCAAGCCGAATAG
>JBGTHU010000464.1:0-9016 GCA_041745975.1 Mariniblastus sp. | reverse complement strand
TCCGAACTGTAATTCCGGAATCCAGTCCGAATCGAGTGCACCGAATTCTCGCGAGGCTCCAGCACCGAATCGAACTTTCCAAAAACCCAATTCATCGCGAAAAACCTCGCGAGAAAGACCGCCGTGCAAGGCCAACCGATAATCAAAGTCTCGAAAACGATCGAATTCAATCGCAGATTGAAAGAATGCCGCCCAAACTTCATTGATGTTCTGCTCGTGTCTCAGTTGCCCAAAAGCCCGGTCATTGACTGTTGCCGAATTGTTGCGAGCATAAAAATAGTTGCCAATTACATTCTGTGTGAAACGCTCGGTTTCCCGGTTGGCTACTAAATTCAAATTGATGTCCGTTGTATTCGCATTTCCCGAACGCCCATTGACGCCCGCGGCAAACGACCCAGTCCAAGGGGCATCCCCGGTTGGTAATATATACTCACCCCAATTGTACTGTCCTAAATCAAACGGAGATTGAGCTAACATACTCGAAGGCGTCCAACAAACAAAAATCAATAAAAAACAGTAACTCGACTGCCACCCCAAGCGACAACAACCTCCGATTAAAAAACGCATATTTTGATTCATCAAGTTTTCGATCCGCACCTAGATTCCCTGTATCTATTGGCTGGCTAATTTGGCGAGCGGCAGATAAAACTAACTAATTACCATTTGATAAACGCGTCTTGAAAAAAGCGGTTAAATTACCCGACAAACCTTCAGGGCGGTAATTAAAGTAACGTCTGCCATTTACCTTGCAATACTTTTAGTATGAGTTGAAATTTATTGCCGAGAATAGATTTTGTATCATGGATTGCCAATATCATTTTTGAAATTTTAATAGTTTTTGATTTTCGATTTTGCTCTGTTTGAAAGGGAACCAAACTCACCGTCGTCTAAGGTTCTAGTCTAAGGTTCCAGTCTAAGGTTCAAAAGCCGGTAGTGCAAATCTGATATTGCCCAAATGCTGGCATTACCCTATTTTCGCCACCCGACGACGCAATACCAACCAATCCCCTTTCCATCGACTCCATCGACTCGCTCAAATGATGTCAAACAATCCACTTGATTATTTGGATGGCTCCTACAATGCACTTCGAAATCCACTTCGATTTCCACTGCTAGTGGTGATGTGCTGCTTAGCCATGGGGTGCCGCTATGGAGTCAATTGGGGCGCCCCGGGAACAGTCGGTCAACAACGTGCCCGCGCTCAAGTCCACGATCCTTTTCCCAGCAGCGATCTGGGCCCGCCGATCGTCAGCGGGCGACCTCAAGGATTTGAACGGCCCACCTCGGAGGTCAATCGGTTGCAGCGAGACAATCCCTTTGCTCGCCGAAATCAAGCGATTATGCCATATCCTTCCGATCCCACTCCCGTGTTTCCGGGAATGGCGGCACCTCCATTTCAGCCAAGTTATCCGGCCAACCAACCGCCACAATGACCTTCGTTTTGTCCGCCTCCCAAACAACCTAACATCCTAACATCCCAATAACGACCTAATTTTTATTCTCAACCGAACTTGAATCCGTGCGTGTAAACCACTTTAATTCGTACGACCATGGGGGGGCAGCCCTCGCAGCTCTGAGAATCCATCGGGGGTTAAATGACTTAGATGAAGCCAATCTGACCAGTCATTTTTTCTATCGGTTTGCTCAAAAAGACCAACCGGATCGGAATACCCGTTTTCCGACGGATCGATCTCAAATCAAATTCAAGTCACCCCCTTCCCATTGGCCACCGTCAATTCAGCGTTTTATCGATCGTCGACGGCAAAAAAAAATCTATCGGTTGTTCGACCGACATTTGGCTCCCCGCGACGTACATCGGGAGACATTCGCCATGGCGGATCTGCCCCAATCAACTTGGCTGGACTGGACGACACAAGCGGCTGACGTCGTGCATCTGCACTGGCTTTCATTTCTGGCGGACTTCCCCAGTTTTTTTCGTTCGATCCCAGTTCATGTACCGTTGGTTTGGACCTTGCACGACCTAAATCCGTTTACCGGTGGCTGTCACTACTCCAACGGTTGTCAAAAATTCCGACGAGGATGTGGGAACTGCCCTCAAGTCGCCAACCCGACCCGGCATGATGTATCCTGGCACTCCTTCCGCTCAAAACAACGGCACCTGCGTCGCCGCAACATCACGGTCGTCTCGCCTTGTAAATGGCTGACTGAGCTGGCTCGTTCCAGCCCGCTTTGGCCGACCGATACGAAATTCGAGACGATTCACTATGGACTTGATTTGGACCGGTTCTCTCCCGTTGAAAAAAACGTCGCCCGACATGAATTGGGGATTGCCATGGATGCGAACTCAACGTTGATCGCGTTTGGAGCCGACAATCTGAACAACCCACGGAAAGGGAGCGGGCTCTTGTTGGCTGCGCTTCAGCAGGTCGCCGCACATTTGTCCGAAAAAAATCAACCATCGGCTTCGGTTGCCGCCATTGTTTTTGGCAATGGTCAGATCGAGTCCCTACCGGGAGTAACACTCTATCAGATGGGGTTCGTCGATTCACCCGCTCGACAGCGAACAATCTATTCAGCAGCTGACCTTGTGGTGGTCCCTTCATTGGAGGATAATCAACCCCAAGTTGGACTGGAGGCGATGGCTTGCGAACGCCCGGTGGTGGGATTCGATTCGGGCGGGATCAGCCAATACGTGAGACATGAACAAACGGGCCTATTAGCCAAAGCGGAATCAACCCAAGATCTCGCTCTTAAACTGATCCGGCTGATCGGCCAACCGGACTACTGCAAGGTCTTGGGTGGACAGGCCAGAGAGTTGGTCCAACAAGAATTCGAAATTGGTCAGCAGTCTCGCCGCTATTACGAACTCTATCAACGTTTGCTACAGCGTCCCCAGGATTGAGGCCGTTGCATGACTGCGTCAAGTGTTAAAAAATCGACAATGCCAGCAGTCAATTTGCGAGCATTTAAGCGGGATTAAAATAATCGGGATAGACAGCCCAAAAAAAATTTGCCAATATCATTTTGGATAGAACTTCCTTGACTCAATAGAATTTCTTAACCCCTTAAATGCGATCCAATGCCTACCAAGTATTCAAATTCGATCTCACTATTTGTCGGCGTCGCGATTATCGGGTCGCCTCTTGCGGGGATAAATTCCAAGACTTTCGGGCAGATTTTACCACCACTGCGGAACTCTGCTACGGAAAATCGAGCAGCCCAAGAAGTCCCAGCAGTACAAAACTTTCAATCTCAACCACCCCAAGGCAGCGGGATAGATCGAGGAACTTCGAAGTCTTCAGATCGATTTTGGTTGTTCGGCAACCGCCGGATTGATAATTCAGAACCTGCCAACGATGACAGAGGTGGCTTGTTTGGTAATTCATCCATTTCGATTTTGCCGCGTCAACAAGCAGTCGAAGAGTCTGAGCTGGAACGACGCTGGCAGCCCTTTCGGGTGGATTCCCGTTCCTCACGATTTGATGTACTGCGAAGGCCCGGCAACACGCCCGTAGATCCGTCTCAACCTGAGGAAGATCAGAAAAAGAATTGGGAACCTATGCTTAAGTTGGGGCAGATGGGAAATATGCGTTCAGCCCGTCGATTTGAAATGGAATCGCGCCCCTCCCCTTTTGACAAACGGCCCCAAGTCTTTTTTGATCCAGATTCAGATCAAAACGCGGACGAACGAGGTGGCTTACTCGATCGATTCTCGCAACGATCTCAACAAACCTGGTCAAACACGACTTCATGGTTTAGCGAACGCAACCAGAAATTCCGTCAACGAGCCAACCAATCCTGGCAGAATTTCGGTTGGTCTCAACAAGCGGATGATGATGATGATGACGACGATAGTTCCTCCAATAGGGAAGGCCGAAGGCTGTTTCCCGGTCCGTTTACCGACAGGCAACAAAATCTCTCCGATCGGCTCTCGAACGACCGTTTTTAAAGGACTGACGATTTTCCCAAGTCGACTTGTCTAGTTTGGTATTTAATTTTGAAATAGTCGATGGATAAACGCTCTTGAAACCGTCGCAAACCTCCATAGATTTGCGGACACCGGTGACAAACGCCATAACAACTCCGTTTTGAACTCAATGATCAGAACTGCCCGAGCTATTTATCTTCTTGTACCGATTGGGATTGGGATTGAGCCTCGCGTTCCGCGATCACGCTCGGCGGCTCCTTTCCCTCAATTCGATCGGTGATCGTCACTTTGAGATCCAGTTCTTGGCCTAAGGCAATCGCGAAATCGATTTGTGACAAACTAATTTTACCCTGAGGATCGATCAGCCACAGTGTTGGCAATGACCTTACGCCATAATCGAAAAGCATTGCGTGATCAAAACTGCCGGCGAAACCGTGAATCCCTGCATTTAGATTATATTGCTCGATCACTCGTTTCGCGTCCTCTGCCTTGTCGTCGACTGAAACAGACAGCAACTCCATCGGGTATTTGGCTTGTAGTTCGGCGGCCGCATCCTGAACCACTTTCTGATAGTCGGCTGCCGGACTGTTGGCCATCCAAAAACTGACCAGCAAATACTTGCCGGTAAAATCGGTTAATTGGATCGAGTTCGAACTTACTAGCGAATTGAGCTGAAACGGAGGGGCTGATTGCCCTGCTTTGAGCAGCGGTGTCACGGCGACCTGAATCGGATTCAATCGAATTTCATCCATTCCTGGCCGCACCTCCAGTTGACCAAAAACTTCGAATGAATAAAGGGTATTGTTAATCTCTTTTTCGATTTCGCCGCCGATGCCGTAGATTCCAACGGGCACATCGTAAACAACAAACTTTCCGTCCGCTTCGATCAATACATCAAAAGACTTGGCGGCAGCAATCCGCCGTTGCCGCTCCGCCAAAAATTCTTTTCCCTCCTCACTGGCTTCGAACTCCTGAATCCACTCCCCACGCTCTTTGGTAGTCAATTCGTTCCAATTGTCCGGCAGTGGGGCTCGCGGTAGCGGGACCTGTTCAAATAGTTTCGTCGTGAATTGATCAAGCGGAACAATTAATTCTGCCCCATCCCAAGATTTTGATCGTTGAGAGTCGAATTCTACACTCCCTTTGATTATGGCCTGGTTTGACTTATCCCGTTTTTGTTGAGCGGCAGCGATTTTCAAAGGTATCCAAGCAAAAAAACAGATCAGCCCCAAGCAACAACACAAAATGGTCAGCGGGCGGAAAACGAACGGTGAACACAGTAAGATTCGCAACATGGAAAGTCGGGCTCAAGTAGTTTGAAGGTAAAGTTATTTGGGGGAGGCATATCTGGCACAAATCAGAAATTTCATGCAGTTTGAATTTTCCAGCCCCGGCACGCTTCTGTGGTAAATTATATTGGGGGATATCCCCAATCCTCTGATAGAAGGTATACTACGACTTGAAATTTCAGGGATCTTGGATTCGTCTCTGTTTAATAAAGCTTGCCCCTTTATTTCGTTTCGCGAGCAGCAAGCTGATATTAGCCGCAGGTGATTTACCCGCGATATGCCGCACACGGATCATGGTTTCGTGGCATTCGGAAGGGCTCGAAAGGACTGTTAAAATTTGTCGGGATAACAAGCCTATTTTAATCGAAAAATAAGGTTTTTCCAGTCACAATTTTTTCATTTCCCGGCGGAATTTTTAATGAATTTAGTTAACGACAAACAATAAAAACAGGAGTCGCTTGTGCCGGGCCAGTGTGTTATCGGATTGCAATGGGGAGATGAGGCAAAGGGTAAATTAGTTGATTTATTGACTTCCCGAAAAGATATCGTAGTACGTTACCAGGGGGGCGCGAACGCCGGACATACGATTGTCGTGGGGGATGATGTCTATAAGCTGCACCATATTCCCAGTGGCATATTGGCCGAAGGAGTGCTCAACTTGATTGGCCCTGGGGTGGTGATTAACCCCGCCACTCTGTTGCAGGAAATTGAATCGCTACAATCCCGCGGGATTGATGTTTCCGCTCGGATGAAAATCTCTCAACGCGCCCATTTAGTAATGCCATGGCATTTATTAGAAGATAGGGTCTGGAACGACTTGATTTCCGGTGAAGAGAATATTGGTACTACTTTGCGTGGGATCGGGCCGTGCTATGCCGATAAGGTTGGCAGGTCGTTTGCCTTTCGCGTCGGTGACCTATTACAGCCCGATTTTGCTGCACGCATCCATCAAGTTGCCATACTGAAACAAAAACTATTGATGGGACTGTCGGACAATGGACTATCCAATGCAGACCGTCAACTTTTAGAACCGTCAAAAATTGTCGCCGACTACCAAGCCTTTGCTCAGCGACTGTCGCCGATGATCACCGACACGAATCGGATTTTGCTGGACGCAGTCGATCAAGATCTTAGTATTCTGTTTGAAGGTGCCCAGGGTTCACTACTGGATATCGATCATGGTACATTTCCGTTTGTCACCAGTAGCAACAGTTCCGGTGTTGGGATTTCCAATGGGTCGGGAGTGCCTGGAAATTGGTTATCTGAGGTGATTGGAGTCTGTAAGGTCTATACTACGCGAGTTGGCGGAGGCCCTTTCCCCACCGAGTTACATGATTCCACCGGCCAGCGGATTCGGGATTTGGGGCATGAATATGGCACGACAACGGGGCGTCCAAGACGCTGCGGTTGGTTCGATGCCGTTGCAGTTCGCTATACAGCTCGGCTCAGCGGTGTCACCTCGGTTGCATTGACCATGATGGATGTCTTGAGCCATTTAGAGGAAGTCAAAATCTGCGTTGGATATCAATTGAGGGATCAGCAAATCGATTATTTCCCAGCTCACGTCAACGATTTAAGGGAGTTGCAACCGATCTACGAAACCCTCCCCGGTTGGCAACATGATATCTCGCAAGCCCGTTCGCTGGACGAATTGCCCGCGGGGGCAATAGGCTACATTGGTCGTTTGCAAGCGATGATCGGACGTCCGGTAGGATTCATCTCCGTCGGCCCCGATCGGGCACAGACGATTTTTGTCAAGCCTGGCCAGTTAAAATCCCAGTTAGAGAAACACACGAACTAGCCCCCATCAATCCTGAGATGAATAGACCCACGTCCGAGCAATCCCCAACCTCCGCTCCTGTGGCAATTGGCTCAACCCCATCAGTTACTCAATCGATGAACGGCGTTACCGATTCCGATGCCGTCGTATTGTCGTCACTGAATGTTCCGCAAGATCGTCGCCCCAAACATGTGGCGATTATTATGGATGGCAATGGTCGTTGGGCTCAGCGTCGAGGAGAACCTCGCGTGTTGGGCCATCAGCAGGGAGCGATCACCGCTCGCCAGATCACTGAGGCTTGCGCTACATTGAATATCGATCAATTGACTCTGTATTGTCTCTCCAGCGAAAATTGGAAGCGACCGGAAACTGAATTGGAGTTCCTGATGACGCTGTTGTCTCATTACCTAATTCAAGAACGAGCGACGCTATTGGAACGCGACATTCGCTTACAAATTATCGGTCGCAGGGATCGGATTCCCACAGAAGTACAAAAAGAAATGGACAAAACACTGGAAATGACGGCCAATAACAAAGGCCCTTGTCTCTGCTTGGCAATCAATTATGGGGCTCGATCTGAGATCGTTGATGCCGTGCGAAAGATAGCAACCGAAGTCGCCCAGGGCACTCTGAACCCAAGGGAGATTGACGAACTAACCATCAGCTGCAATTTGTATACGGCGGGCATGCCCGACCCCGATCTGATGATCCGTACCGCTGGAGAAATGCGGATTAGCAATTACCTGTTGTGGCAACTGAGTTACGCTGAATTATGGGTGACAGAAAAACTCTGGCCTGAATTTGGCGTCGCCGATTTTTGCCAAGCGATTCGTGATTTCTCCCAACGTAATCGGCGGTTCGGTGGGCTAAATTCGGAAAGCCGTGACCCCAACGATATCTAATCTATTGAGAAAATTGCTGCTGCGAAAGGCTTAATCTGTGCTGCGACGATTGTTATCAGTTTCGATTTTACTCCCATCGATTTTGCTGTTGCTAGGGCTTGATTTCTTTCTGGGGCACTCCGATGGATTGGCCATGCCGGGCTTGATCATGGCCGTGATTGCCATCGTACTGGGGTCAATCATGGCACTTGAAATTCGATCCCTTTGGTCAATAAAACGATCAGATTCGCCAACCCCTTTTGAGCAAGATTTAAGTGACCCAAATGACTCGCCAAGGGAACTGCAGTCGGAACTGCAATCGGAACTGCAGTCGGTTCGCTGCTTGATTTTGGGGACAGTCATCATGTTGGCGATCGCCTGTTTATTGCCTGTCTGTTTGCCAAAGTTATTGGGTCGATCGGGTGTCCATACCAACCCGATCCATTTTTCTTTTTATGGTTTGATCGCTGCCATGACATGGACCTTCGCCGTGGAGATGTATCGATTCAAGGGGAAAGGCAATCGATCGGGGTTGATCGCCAATCGGATCAGTCGTTCTGTATTGGTCTACATTTATGTGTTGATGCTTTTTGGATTTCTGATTCCCCATCGTTGGATATTGGACGACAATCGCATTGGCCTGATGGCATTAATTGGGTTAATTGCTACGGTAAAAATGTCGGATAGTTTTGCCTACTTTGTGGGAAAGTCGTTGGGCACAATCAAGTTGGCGCCGGAGTTGAGCCCGAAAAAAACGGTTCAAGGGGCGTGCGGTGCCGTTTTGGGGGGGTTGATCGCCGCTTTCATTGTGTTTTATTCCGTGGCCCCCTTCGTTTTTGGGATCACTCACTTTCAACCAAGTTGGTGGGTCGTAGTTTATGGGGTTTTAGTTTCCGGTGCCGCAATGTTTGGTGACTTGGCCGAGTCCCTACTCAAGCGGGACGCTTCCTGCAAGGATTCGGGATCGATGCTGCCGGGGATGGGGGGGATGCTGGACGTATTAGATTCATTGATTTTTGCAGCCCCCGTCTCTTATTTGCTCTGGCATTGGCAAGCCTCATGGGCCGGTACTTAATCCCGCCGGGAGTGATACGCCGCCACTTGTCTTAGAAATGATGCTGAATTAATTTCCCGATTGAGAATCGCGGTCGGTTAGTTTCTCCAAACCGGAAACAAC
>JBGTHU010000463.1:0-4381 GCA_041745975.1 Mariniblastus sp. | reverse complement strand
AAAAAAAGATATGTTCAGATAAGCATGGCCGGGGTAGCATGGCCGGGGTAGCATGGCCGGGTTAACAAGGCCAATCCAAAATGAACAGAACGCATCTGCGGCCGACGATTTGTGATTAGTTGTCGGCCAACGGTGTCTTCCGCTCAGTGATATTGGGACTGTCGACGGACTTTTCAGCATTCAATTCAATAAAATCTTTCCACTCTTCCGGCACATCATCTTCATGATAAATGGCATCGACGGGACACTCGGGTACACAGGCCTCGCAGTCGATACACTCATCCGGATGAATATACAGCATCGTCTCCCCCTCGTAAAAACACTCAACGGGGCAAACCACAACACAATCGGTATATCGGCAGCCGTCGCAAGGCTTAGTAACTACGTGAGTCATTCATGGGCTCCTAAAATTAAATTTGAATTATCCCGAAATCCTCGGAATTTATCATGTTAGATTTAGTATTGAATCGGTAATTCTGACTTAATGCAATACCCCTTTTCCCTTTTAAGAAATTAATCAAAAAAAAGTGAAAAAAACAAGTTGCGCCAGGATGATGCTCGCCAAAACCGATTAAATAACGTTTGTAACCGTTCACAAGTAAGTAGGGAGGTTGAGGCTCCTGCCGAAACAATAATCTCCATGTATGGAATTGGAAAAGAATTGCCTCGGCAAGAGCCTCGACCTCCCTACAATTTTCGGCAATATTGTAGGAAACTATTACCTGTGTACGATTACGAAAAACCATAAGAAAGCAAAATGGGACAAATACGGCAGCATTACCGAGTTTTGTTGATCGCGGCGATTTCCAGTCGCTATCCCGAAGGGATCGCCTGGGCTGCTGAGAGGGCAGAGCAAACATGGGGAAAGATTCAATTTCAAAGCCCCATTTTCGAGTTCGATCAAACTGAATATTACTCCAAAACGATGGGGGAAGGTATCAAAAAGCAGTTGTTGGCATTTGAGCGGCTGATTGATCCTGCCGAAATCGCCGACCAAAAATTGATATCCAATCATTGGGAGCAGGAATTTGCAAATGAATTTATTTGTCCCGAGCCCCGACCGCTGAATATTGACCCAGGTTACTTGACCGAAGCCAAACTGGTACTGGTTACGACAAAAGACCGAGACCATCGGATTTTTCTTAGGGATGGTATTTTTGCTGAAGTCACATTGCATTATCAAGGCAAGGTCTGGAACGCCGCTCGCTGGACTTATCCGGACTACCTTCGATCCGAATATCACGATTTTTTTTCGGAGTGTCGCGGCTGGTTTCGCAAACAGTTGACCACCGTCAGCGATTGAGCCAGCCGCTGATAGAAAGGGAATTTTCTGTAACCATTCTCGGGTAGGAAGGGAGGTTGAGGCTCCTGCCAAAACAAATACTACTTAATGTATGGCGTTGGCATAGAAATTTCTCGGCAGGAGCCTCGACCTCCCTACAAAATTCGCCTATTGGTTGAGGCGACAAACAACCGTGAACGACTACAATTTTCCGAATCGATCGTTATTCTTCGGAGATCAGAATCTTGTGAGATACAATTTCCGATTTGGCTTCCGCAAGTATGATTCTGCAATAGCGGCCCAAACCACCTCCCTCCGCTACATTAGCGGCTGTGGAATCGAGTAGCGGAATTTTAAAATCTACCGTCTGAGTCACTTTTCCGGGACGGCTTGGAATCTCAAGTTCTGAGAATGTAACTTGAGTCCCAGCGGCCAAAGTATCTCGTTCTCGGGTTTCCCTGACGACAAAAGCCGTCAATTCTTTATCTTTTGGAACATCCCAGTTACGAGTAAACGTGACCGAAACATTGATTTCGGAACCTGGCATCCGCATCATCCCCTCGGTCGGTAGTTCTCCATCAATCAAAAAAGATTGCACTTCATAATGCCCCTCGTTGATGGTCGCTCGCACTGAAAACATTAATATGCCTGTCCTTTTTATACTTTCATTCTTAATATGCCTGTCCTTTTTATACTTTCATATGCCTGTCCTTTTTATACTTCTCATTGAGCGGTACCCTGAGATGGCCCGGGAGAACCTGCTTTTTGAAACGAATAAGTCCCCCAATGAGTGTTAGAATTCGCACTAATCATTTTGAAAACATTAATACGCCTGTCCTTTCTATTCCTTTCTATTCTTACTGAGTTAAACATTAATACGCCTGTCCTTTCTATTCTCCGCCTGTCCTTTCTATTCTCTTTCTATTCTTCTATTCTCCGCCTGTCCTTTCTATTCTCTTCTTTCTATTCTCTTTCTATTCTTAATATGCCTGTCCTTTTTATACTTTTCTTTTTATACTTTCACCCCTTTTGAATCAAAACCTTAAACCCCCTTTGAATTTTCATCAACATTTGTTACTATTTAGAAAACCCAATTGAGATCGAATATCAATAAGGCAATGCACATAGTTGGTAATATAGCTTGATTTTTCCGATTCGAGCCTTTTTCCATCAACCCTAAGACTGACGCGATGATCAAGCAGCAATTTCCGATTGACCAATTATCAACTGAATCTACGGCTGAGATCGCCGTGAACATCGCCGTCAGAGGCCACCAAACGGATTATTCTGCTCCGTTGACTCTGCTGTCCAAGGTACGAGCCGGGCAACGGGTAAAAATTGCTTCAGTGGAAGGAAGTTGCTCGGAGATTTCCCGCCTGGCTGAAATGGGATTGCGGAGGGGGGTCGAGATCATCGCTTTGAGGAGTGGTACCACATCGATTCTGCGCGTCAACCGCAGCCTATTGTGCTTGCGGTTGGGGAGTGAGACGACAGTCAGAGTGCAACTGATTGGTTAACCAATCATACCGGCTTAATTGAAACGGCCTGCGAAAATTATGGTTTTGGATAACCGACAAACAATGTGAATCGATATGCATTTTAATTTAAGGCCATTTAGCCATGAGCTCGAGTCCTACGGCACCATTTGACAGCCCTCAACCTGCGGGAGACACCCCAGACCGGAGTGGTGTAAAAAAACGCCCCTTGCGAGTGGCATTGCTAGGGAACCCGAATACAGGCAAGTCGACCTTGTTCAACCGCTTGACTGGAATCCATCAACAAACGGCCAATTATCCTCGAGTCACTTTTGAGCATCATGTCGGCAGTTTCTCAATTGGCGAACAAGCGGTTGAATTGATCGATTTACCGGGAATGTATAGTATGACGCCCCGATCTCCAGAAGAGGTCGTTTCGATCAACGTGTTGCTTGGAGAGGGAGCCGTCGAAAGCGATCCCGATGTGATTGTCTGTGTGGCCGACGCGAATAATTTAGAGCGAAGTTTGTTTCTGGTAAGTCAAATCTTAGATCTCCAACGCCCCACCGTACTGGCGGTGAACATGCTTGATGTGGCCGAAAGAAATGGCATTTCGGTCAACTTGAAAGAGTTGGCAAAACAATTGGGGATCGAGGTTGTTGGCTTGGAGGCCCACCGCGGAGTGGGGCTGGAAGACTTAAAACGCCAATTGTTGGCTGCGGTTAATCAACCGCCAAAGATCCCCCACAATCCATTTAGTGAAGACTGGAATCAGCGAATCGAACAGGTTGCTGAATTGATTAGTCCTTGTTTCAAAAGGGGGCCATTGGTCGAGCAAGCGGATCGGGAATCAACGGAGTCAATCAACGCAGCCACGATCGCGGCCGAATCGAACGCCGAATCGGCTTACCATCGTTTTACCGCGATTCGCCTGTTGTTTGACACCGAGGGGTTACTAGATCAGCAATTTCAAAATCAAAAAGATGGGAAGATCTTAAATCAATTAGATAGAGTACGCAAATCCCTCAATCAAGACGGTATTCTTTTGGCCGAGGCCGAGTCTGAATTACGCTATGCTTGGATTAATCGCAGCCTGGAGTCAGTGATTGAGGTGGCTGCTGCGGAGCTGGATAAAACCAACTTGAGCCTCCGAATCGATCGCTGGTTGACCCACCCGATAGTTGGCTTGCTGGTGGCCTTAATCGTGATGGTAGTCGTCTTCCAAGGAGTTTTCCTGATCGCCGAACCGGCCAGTGATCTGATCGAAGGGATCAAAGCGATTTTGGCCGGTGTTGTGAGTACAGTGCTGGCCGAAGGCCCGCTGCATTCGCTATTAATCGATGGATTGATCAGCGGCGTCGGTGGCGTGTTGGTTTTCTTGCCGCAAATCTTGTTGCTGTTTTTGTTTTTGGCAATTCTCGAAGACTCGGGCTATTTGGCTCGAGCGGCTTTTTTGATGGATCGCTACCTGTCAAAATTGGGATTGAGCGGCATCACTTTGTTTCCTCTGCTTTCCTCATTTGCCTGTGCCATCCCGGGAATTCTTTCATCCCGAGTAATTGCTAATCCAAAAGAGCGAATGATTACCATTTTAATTGCTCCGCTGATGAGTTGTAGTGCTCGT
>JBGTHU010000462.1:0-2152 GCA_041745975.1 Mariniblastus sp. | reverse complement strand
TCGTCGACTTGAATCGCCGCCGTGTTTCCCATCCAACCGGTGGGAGCAAATGCAGCAGCCGACAGCGGTTCGTCATAAAGGATGAAGGGAAGCTTCACCGGTTGCCCCCATTCGAGTTGGGCCCCTTTGACTCGGATGGGCAAGTTGGCGACCGCCGCGCCTGAATCGCCGTCATTGATATAAGCATAGATACGATAGAGACCGGGTCGTTCGGGCATTTTCAATGTCGCGCCCTCCAATCCCGATTCAATGACATTGTTTTCGAAGCTTGGTGGCGCTTCTTGGAAATCACCACCGGTGATATAGGCATTGGCTTCAGCCATCAGAACCCATTTGGCATGTAGTTTTTGGCCCGCCTTAGCATTGGCTTTGAGTGCCAGCTTCACTGTCGCATTCGGTTCGACCTCGTTGTCGCCTTGCAAAGTAAGTGCATCGATACGTGGGCAGGGATTGGTGGGAGCCTCTCCCTTCCAAATCTCATGCAACACATCGACCGCAGCGGTCCGTTTGCCGTCCGGTAATAACATTCCAAACCAAGTGGCCGTTGCCTCTTGTTTGTGCCCCCATAAAAAAGCGTAAAATCCCAAGCACAATTCGCGATCATCGCGGATGCTGATCGCAGATTGGCGGTAGCTTTCAGCTTTAACCGTGCTAGTTTCCTCCAGAACCGCATCAATATTATTTTTGGTCAATTCCCAGGGGCCTCGCGGTCCAAATTCGGTAACCAAGTAGGGCTTGGTGCCCCCCAATTGTCGATAGCGTTGAGGAACGCTGGGAGCTCCACCATAGGAATTGATTCCGACGATATCGATGCTAGGGCAAAGTCGATGAATTGAGGGGATTTTGTCTCCTCCCATTTCAGCGATAACCGTCATCGTTGGATGCAAAGGATCAACTTTTTTGATGGCCGATGCCAGCTCTTCGATATGCTTCCAAATCAGCGGATTACTTCCGTCCCCTTCCATCTCATTGCCGATCCCCCATAGCAACACCGCCGGATGATCTTTATATTTTTCAACGGCTGCCAGTGTTCTATTAAATTGATCGGCCACCTGTTGGGGGTCAGCATAGCTGAAACCGTGGCGTTCATGTTCCAGCCACAACCCCAACGCCACGCTGATTCCCTTGGCCGCGGCGGCGTCCAAAAGGGCATCAGACGCTTGATCGACTCCCCATAAGCGAATGGCGTTGCCGCCGATCGATTTCAGCAGATCCAGAGACCCACTCCCACCGACACCATTGACGTAGTACGATTCGCCGCCTCGCAGCATTCGCCACCCACCAGCCGTTTGCTGAAGCTCCACTGGGATCGGTTGTCCTGGTTGAGTTGTGTTCTGCGCGAAGGTGGCTTGCGAGACGAAAGTCTGGCCTGACATGAATATCAGCAAGCTAGTAAAAAGCACCGATAGAGTTAGATTTTTTTTCATGGTGACTATTAAAAATTGTGTCGTGGTTTAAATAAAGACTTCAAGTTTTACAATCATTTGATCACGCCGGAACAAACTACTCGATTGTGTCAATGTCAGCCGGCGACCCAATTGCACGATTGGTGGATCGAGGCCACGGAGATGGATTCGAATTTGAGGCTGATCCGAAGAACGGCGATAAATCACGGGGACTTGGCAAAAAGTAAAAGCGAAACTGCCGGCGTCGATTTTTACGACTTGCTGGCAACCGGCTTGATCAAAATAATGAAAGTCAGTCGATTTGATAAGGAACTCGCCATTTTCAAATAGAGTTGGGGCGAATTCAATTATCCCCTGATCGACTCGCACACCCAATTCTGCCCAACGGGTCAGAATATCCTCTTTTACTTGGCCCGTCATGCCCGGTTGTTGAGCCCCCGCGTGCTGCGGCGTGTGGGAGTAGGGATCGGTCGGAAATGCACCGTATCGGCTGGGCAGGGATTCGACTCCTAAACCGTTCCTCACCTCTCGATAATGTTCTTTAATCCGCTCAATGGTATCCTCGGGCGCTTTTTCTTGCACCGCTCGATCTATCGTCTCGCCGATCGCCAACAACAACTTGGAAACCATATGCCAGTAGACACTCCCCAGACCCTCATAGGCAAAAAAAGTGCCTGAACGACCGGTAAATCGACGATGTTCGAAAGTGTCAATAAACAAATCTCTTAACATGGGGAGTTCGGATT
>JBGTHU010000461.1:0-5820 GCA_041745975.1 Mariniblastus sp. | reverse complement strand
CCGGCGTGCTGTCTATCGACGGCCAACTTCCAGATGCCGATACTCCCTTATCGGACTGGGAAAAGTGCCGCTCCATTCCAATTTTCTGGGCTCATGACAACAATTCTTCTCAATTCACTCAGACTCAACTCTGCCAACAATTAAAATTGTTGTACGTGGCTGGATTTAAAGTTAAGCTCTGCCAATATCGGAAAATTGAGATGCCCTGTTCGGTTGTCTTTTCCGATGCCAATCACTGGATCATGGAGACGATTGAATCTGCAGTATTTTAAGATAACGGCTCGATCAAAGCGATGCCAACGTCGATGTCCCTACCTGCCTGAGCCTTCCTTGCTAAGGGATGCTTCAAAGGCTGACTAAGCTGTACTTACCCTACCTGTCATACTCCCTTTTACCCCGTTCCCCAACAAACATTCAAGAATGGATTCGCCGAATGGATTCGGTCAATTATTCTCCCTCTCAAACGATCGCACGGTCACTGCCACGCTGGTTGGGCTCGCGTGTCGTAAAAACGATCGTCGTTACGACGGTCGTTTTAATTGCCATTTCTGTCTATCAACTTCTAACAGCCGATTACGCGGTTTCCCAATGTGAATTGTTCCCAAATTGTCAATTGAGGAATCAAGAGTTACATCAAATTCGGATCGCACTTAGCAAATCAGGTCTGACCGAACACCAAATTCGAGCTGGTCATATTTGGGTTCCCGCAAAATCACATGCTCAATATTTGAAAGTGGTTGCAGATCAGGACGTCTTGCCAGCCGAACTTCGCCGTTCGAGCCAATCCGCATCGATCGGCAACCCTTTTTTGACTCGCAGCCAACAACTTTCCATTCAGCATTCTCAAAGGAAAGAGAAACTGGAAGAGCTAATAAATCGCTTGCCCTTTGTAGAACAAGCCTGGTTTGAGATGGACTCCGAGGCCGATCGAGGGAGTTGGAGCAATGCCCCGAAGCAAGCCTTGGTCTCTGTTCGATCCGGTCCCCAGCGAGTGCTGCTTGACTATCAAGTTCAAACGATTCGCGAATTAGTCTCGGGCGCGATCAGCGGCATGGCCAGCCAGAACATTACGGTCGTCGATCTCGATTCGGGAACAGCATTTCAAGGTGAATTGGAATTTGATGACATGTCGCAACGTATCGCGGCCCAGCGTCAAGCCGCCCATCGCCAGCGGCTGATCGAGAACCGGGTGAAGGAAACCGTTTATGAATTGATGGGGGATGTGCTTGAGGTTGAAGTCAAAATCGAACCTTGGAACGAGGGAGTTGAATCGTGTCAACTACCTCAGTCGACTCCATCGGAAGTGACATTGGAAAAAGCCGGAGCCAATCAGTCAATCTCGTTGGAATCGCTTAAATTAGACCCTCAATCTCCGGCGGAGCCTGCCCGGCGAACAATGGGTTCGGTAATTGCAGGTGAAAATCCATGCTATCAAGTGCATGTGATAGTCGATTCATTGGCCAGTTCCCCGCATGTCACTCAGGCAATCACACGCGTTGTTGAAATGATCGATCCTACCGCAGCAGTTCAAGTCGAATTTTTAAATCCGGTCAACGAAGCTGCCACCGAGTTGACATGGCACGATCGTTTGACTGCGGCGGGAACCGAATATTGGCAGGTCATGATCGGCTTGCTGGCTGGTTTGCTTATTATAGGCTTACTGTTCAGCGGAAATGGATCGAATCAAGAGCTGGAAGCGAATGCGAATGCGGAATCGATTGAATCCGATGTCAAACGGGAACAGGCCGATGGTCAAGCCGCGGCAACTTCTGGCAATATCTCGGAAACCGCGCGCAATAAGCGTCGGAATTCCCTCCAACGAGAAAGCGAATCGACCAAGGCCGAATTGTCGAAGCTAATCGAACAAGACCCAGAATTAGCAGCTCAAGCGATCGAAAAATGGCTGCGTGACGTGGCATAGGAACCGTCCCGCCATAAGTTCCTGATTTTAGCGGAACCGCACGAGGCGTCGGTTATCACAATACCCATTGGACTTGCGCCCGTCTTCCTCCATTGAAAACGGAACTTAATTCGGGACAGTTCCTCAGGTCACTCCAGTGCTTGCTGGGCCAGCGCTGCGGCCCCTCGCACTCCCGCATCGTCACCTAATTTGGCCGGACAAATCTTGAATACGTCCCGTAGCGAAGGCAAAATCCGTTTTCGCGCGATCTTTTCGATCTGTGGCAACATCAAATCGCCTAACTCTTCAACCAAGCCACCACCAAAGACAATCACGTTGGGGCCCAGTAGATGGACGACCGTGACGACTCCCATTGCCAGATAGTAACAAGCTTGATCGACGATGTCCTCGACCGACTTATCCCCTTTCTTGATGGCAGCGGCAATTTGGCCGCTGCGAATCGACGCTAAATCGGTTCCCGCAATATCGAGCAAATTGGGTGCCTGTCCGCGAAACGCCGCTTGGGCCGCTAAACCAGATATTGCCAATCGAGAAGCCATCCCTTCTAACGAGCCGGGATTACCCGCTCCATCCAGTGGTCCTGCCGGCACCAAGGGGATGTGGCCAATTTCCATGCAACTCCAGTTCGTCCCGCGCAGCAACCGCCCCTCATAGACACAGCCCCCCCCAATCCCCGTACCGGGAAAAATTCCGACCAGACAGCGAGCGTTTTCGCCGGCTCCAAATCTGTATTCACCAAATACTCCGGCGTCGACATCGTTATTCAGCACCACGGGGAAATCAAAATGTCGCTCCAAGTATTCCGCGATCGGAACATTTTTCCAGCCCAAATTGGGTGCCACCCTCACGATACGTTTCTCATAATCCAGCGGCCCCGGCACCCCGATCCCCAATCCCTTGACTTGGCTGGGTACAATCTGAGCCCCCTTCATTGCTTCATCAATCACGTCGCGAACGCGTTTGAGCCCGGCTTCGACACCTTCACGAGCTTTAGTTTTCTTGCGAGCGCGCCCGATTGGTTGGAATTGGTCGTTGTAAACCACTGCCAAAATTTTCGTCCCACCTAAATCGACTCCAATCCAATGGGTGCGAGCGCTGATCGCAACGGTTTTTACTGTGGACATGCTGTTTCGTTTTGTTTTAATCGGGACTTGGATCGTTTTAAGATGCTAAAAGATAACGGCGGATAAATTTCGCACCCCATTTTGATCGAGTATTTCCTCAAGCTCTTATCAAATCGGTAAATCTTCTCTGGTCGCTGGCCTTGAATCAACCAGTCACTAATGCTAACACAAAACGTTCGCGTCGTGGGGATGCGAGACGACGAAAAATCAATGTTATCGTTCACAGGTGCGAAGGGAAGTCGAGACTCCCGCCGAGACAATAATGACTCAACATGCAACATTCGCGAAAAGCTGTCTCGACAGAAGCTTCGCTGATTCTCCCCACAATCTCCGTCAACCTCCCGGCAATTTTCGCTAATTTGGTGGCGTGATAATTGCTCGCCAGCGGCCACAAAACAATTTACGGCTGGCTCTTAGTCAAATCGTTGTCCGTACTTGACGCTGGGCTGTAACTGCCGATATAGTAAACAATGTTTGTAAAAAAGGGGGTACCCCCTTTTGATCGGCAAGTTGAGACCCTTTGTTGATGACTTTGCTTGGAAAGGTGCTGCCCCCTGAGGTGCTGGCTCCTTAGGTGCTGGCCCCTTTCAACCAAGCCTAAAATATTGAGCGACATTCCGAAAAATTATCGCACTGATTGTGTTTTATGCCACCGATACATCTCGACCTGCACCACACTGAAGATAGCCGAGATCTGATCCATCAAGCGGTGGCTGCCATTTCGTCGGGAAAAATTGTCGCCGTTCCCACAGAAACCGTTTACGGTTTGGCGGTCAGTGGATTGATTCCCGAAGCGGTCGATCGTTTGCTGCAAATCAAACAACGACCTCGCGGTAACCCACTCCCTTTTGCGGTACAAAGTTTCGATGCGGCGTTGGACTATGTTCCCGACATGTCCTTATTGGCTCAACGTTTGGCACGGCGGTGCTGGCCTGGCCCGGTGACATTGGTGCTTGATGCGAACCACCGGGACAGTGTGATCAACCGTTTGCATCCGGGTGTTCGGGAGGCCACGATCCCCCAAGGTACAGTCGGTTTACGAGTCCCCGCAAATGAAAAAACGTTGCAAATTATGCAATTGTGTGCCGGGCCGATCTTGCTGACCAGCGCGAACCTCAGCGGACAAATTGAAGCCACTAAAGCCACCGAAGTGGAACAGATTTTTGGTAATTTGATCGACGTGATTGTGAATGATGGTCCCTGCCGCATCGGCCAGCCTTCCACGGTAGTGCGAGTTGAAGGGAACCAGTCGTCGATCTTGCGAGAAGGTGTTGTCGACCAAGCGACGCTGGACAGCATGTCTCACTTTTTGGGCCTGGTCGTTTGTACCGGCAATACGTGTCGCAGTCCGATGGGGGAGGCCCTCCTAAAAAAGCAGCTGGCGGCAAAAATAGGGTGCCAACCCAATGAGTTGGAAAAACACCGAATCAATATTTTGTCGGCGGGTATTTCGGCGCTGCCGGGGGCACCGGCAGCGCCTCAGGCCAATGAGGTCATGCGTGAATTCGGCTGTATCATCGAGGACCACCAAAGCCAACCGGTGACGGATCGTTTGGCCCATTATGCCGACATCATTTTGTGCATGACCGATCGCCATCGACAAGCAATCGTCACCCAATGGCCATCGCTGGTCAACCGCTGTTTTACCATCCGCTCGGATGGCTGTGACATTTCCGATCCCATTGGGGCGCCGATTGCGGTCTATCGCCAATGTGCCACCCAAATTGATCAAGAAATGGCAGCCTGGGTGAGTCGACTGGATTTATCAGAATTTCGAGAATCAAAATGATAGTCGCGATTGGATCGGATCATCGAGGAATTAACAAGCGGCAAATCATAACCGCCGCCATAGAAAACGCCGGCCATCAGGTCGTCGACTGCGGCACGTTTGAAACGGCTTCCGTCGATTATCCAGACATTGCGGCGACCGTGGCCCGTCATGTCGCAGAGGGTGCGTCCGATCGAGGTATCCTGCTATGCGGCACAGGAATCGGGGTCTCCATCGCCGCCAATAAGATCCCCGGTATTCGAGCAGCAGTCTGCTGGGATCAAGAAACCGCCCGGCTCAGCCGTCAACATAATGACGCCAACGTGCTGTGCTTAAGCGGAGAACGGTTCAGCGAACAAGAATTCGGTCAACTGGTCAAAACCTGGCTGGAGACTGAGTTTGAAGGAGGTAGGCATGCTCAACGGGTCAACAAGATCAGGCAACTTGAATCTTAATCGGTAAAACAAATTCATCTTGAGTCGCTCGCTTCGCGTAGGCGAGGTAGTGAGTTGGCCAACCCCCATGAAACACGTTGCGATAAATAATGAATCCCTACAATTTCCGGCCAGACTTGCAATTGGAAACACAAAACTTGCAACGAGCTCGATCCAAAAAATCGCAAAATCAATTTAGTCTGTGTAATTTCTCACTTTTTTTTGAGAACTGACTGAAGTTGCAAGGCCCGACCCGATCATCATTTTTTTGAATCCAACGGGTTCCCTGTGTTACTTTTCATGAAAAAAACGAACGAAATCATGGTGATTGCTACGATTCAGAAGGAAGCAGTGACCAATATTGATTTACCATATGCTCGAAAATGTGCATTTTCTTACTTTCTTAACACCCAGGAAGGGTCAGAGTCAGCATCAAATGATGGGGATCCGAACCACTGAGAGATGAGCCATGACATAATTTCAAAAATCGAGAACTCTCTCGACGATAACGGTCTCTAATATGAATGAAATTGAATCACTTGAAAGCAAGACATTGGATTTTTCTAGCGAGGT
>JBGTHU010000460.1:0-2927 GCA_041745975.1 Mariniblastus sp. | reverse complement strand
GTCGGATTGGGTCTGCAAGGGATTATTTTGGTGGTTTGCTTAATCATACTGCCATTGCTGTTCCCTTTTTGAGTCGCACATCCTCTCCGAGTCGCGGCAAAGTATCTGGCAAAGTATCTATACCGTCTGCCGTTGGTACTTTCCCGCCCTCGCCGCGGAGAGGCGAGCGACCTGCGCGAATGGGGCTTTTGGCAGACTCTCAAAAAACAATCCACCTTGGTATGTTGTTTCGCCATCTAGCTTTTTTCAGCTGGTGCTGCCGCCCAACTCGATTGCATTTGTTTTTTCGGGCTGGTTATAATGATGCGTTCCCAACACTAACACCCTTACTCTCACCCGCATCGCTGAAACCATGAAACTCATATTTCAAGCAAATTTCAATTCCTATTTTCATTTGCATCAATCGAAAATTCAGCAATTAACGGCCTGGATCGCCTTAATCGCGGTCGTGGGATTAGGTGGCGTTACCGCCGACGCCCAACGGCGGGGGACTGCACAACCGGCTCTACCGGGGGTTGTTTCTGAAGTGACATGGTCGGAATCAGGTGACGAGGTCGAATACTCGGCTGCGGGTAAGCGGTTTCGTTTTGATTTGAACAACTTAGAAAAAACGGAAATCGAAGCCCGGCAACAACCATTAGCAGGGGCGGACAACTCCCAAGCCGCTCGGTCCGATCGCCGACCTGCCCGACAAACGGGCATTGAGCAAGGTCTTGACGATCCGGTT
Source organism: Mariniblastus sp. (assembly GCA_041745975.1). GTDB lineage: Bacteria > Planctomycetota > Planctomycetia > Pirellulales > Pirellulaceae > Mariniblastus. The sequence goes on along the minus strand of JBGTHU010000460.1, from coordinate 2,200 downwards.
GCTACCACGGGGCGCTATTTGGATCGACCGACACGAGGGCGGCAGCATACCCAGGTCGAATCTCCCGATGGCCAGTGGTTGGCTCAGTACAAAGAATGGAATTTGGTACTGACACATCGTCAGAACGATCAAACGATCGAGATCACGAACGACGGGAATGAACTGGTTCACTACGGCACCGCCAGCTGGGTTTATGGTGAAGAGCTGGGACAAAAACAAGCAATGTGGTGGACCCCTGACTCAAAGAAAATCTTGTACTACAAGTTCGATGATCGCCAGGTAAAACCCTTTTACTTGTTGCGGGGTTGGTCGGAAATCAACACGGAACTCTATCCGGAATACTACCCGAAGGCGGGAGCATCCAATCCAATCGCGGAATTGTTCGTCTATGACTTGGAATAAAAACAGACGCAGCGTATCGATATCGGAGGGAGTGGCGAGGAATATATTTATGGAATCCGAGTCACGCCCAATGGCGAGTCGATGCTGGTGAACTGGACTGATCGTTTGCAGCAACACTTGAAGGTGTTCAAAATCGATTTGGAGTCAGGAAAATGTGAAGTGTTGGTCGAAGAACAGCAATCGACTTGGCAGACCAATTCCCCAGCGATGACCTATTTAAAAGACCGTCGTCGTTTCCTATGGCCCAGCGACAAAACTGGATTTACTCATTACGAAATGAGAGACTTGGATGGGAAAAAACTCCATCAAGTGACCACCGGTGAGTTTCAAATTAACTCGATTGAGCTCATGGAGGGGGACCACTTGCTTGGTTTCGTAGCCCACAGTTCAGCAGCCAATCCTTATTTTGCTCAATACCATTTGGTGGAACTGGACGGCCAAAATCAACGACGAGTGACCACTTTGGATTATCATCATTCACGTTTTCAGCTCTCGCCCGATCGAAAATGGTTGATCGCCCAATACGAAGACGTTAACCGCCCACCCTGCACGGCGCTATACCAAACCGACGGTACCTTTGTGGCCAATCTGGCGGAAACGGACCTTGCCGCAGCGGTCAATTTGGCTGAAACATTCCAATTCAAATCGGACGATGGGCAATTTGACATTCATGGGATTCTGTATAAGCCCGCTGATTTCGACCCTCAGAGAAAGTACCCGGTCATCAACTCGCTTTATGGGGGCCCCAATTCGACCGAGTATCGACCGACTTACGTGGCCACCCCACGAGCCGAATGTCGGCAGGGGTATTTGGTGGTCAAAGTTAACAATCGAGGAACCAGTGGCCGAGGCAAGGCGTTTTTGGGATCGACTTATCGGCGATTGGGAGATGTTGATATTCAAGACCATGCCGATGCGATCCGTCATCTGGCCTCGCGGCCATATCTCGATACGGATCGCGTGGGGATCGTCGGGCATTCGTACGGCGGTTACATGGCGGCGATGGGGATTTTGCGGCACCCCGATGTCTATACCGCCAGCGTCGTGCGAGCTGGAGTGACCGATTGGCAGAATTACGACACGATTTACACCGAACGCTATATGAGCACTCCCCAGTTAAATCCGGACGGATACAAACAGGGGGCGGCCATGACGTTTGTCGATCAATTCAAAGGGCAGATGTTGATCATGCACGGCATGTTGGACGACAATGTCCATCCCAACAATGCGTTTCAGTTGATCGAGGCGCTAGACAAATCCGGCAAGAAATACGAGAGTCGGTTTTGGGCCAACGCCGGCCATGGATTGGCGGCGGGAGCCAATGAAACGCAAGCCGAATTTTTTCGGCGGACGCTCCGCCCCGATCAAACCATCCCTGTTTCGGTCAATGAGCAAAATTAATTTCACGGCCCCGTTGTGATTCGTCGAATTGGGGTGCCGCGGCTTGATCAAGGTGTTGGAATACCAATCGACCACCCACCCAGGTGGCGATCGGCCAACCCTGCAAACGGCTTCCGTGCCAGGGGCTCCAGCGGGATTTGGTATGTTGATGTTCATTGAGAATCGTGTGATGTCGATTCATATCGACCAGCACCAAATCCGCGTCAGCACCAATCGTTAACTTCCCTTTGTTTTTCAAGTTCCAGATTCGGGCCGGTTCGCTGCACATCCAAAAAACAACTTGTTCAAGCGTGCAACGCCCTAGGTTGACTTGGTTCAACATCAAGGCCAGTGAATTTTCGACGGCCGGTAGACCCGAAGGGCATTGGGGAAAGGGAAGTTGCTTTTCAGCCAGTGT
>JBGTHU010000459.1:0-4936 GCA_041745975.1 Mariniblastus sp. | reverse complement strand
GAAGATAGCTTGAATACTTTTGCTGCGACGCGTGCCTAAAAAACCATTTTCAATTGTTCCTCCCGCTAAGATCATCAAAGCCAAAACTCGTCGGCCAGCAATCGATGGAGGAATGGGCTTAAAAGTCCAGTAACTTGGACTAAAACGATAAAGGTAACCAAGAAAACTACGAAACCGAAAAACCATCAGGAATAGCAGCCACATGATGATTACCAATGGCACCCAGAAAACCATGTTTTCGCAAAACCAACTTATCCAGTTGAGCAACAAAAAAGATTTTGAATTTCCCAGATCAAATTCATCTAAGATCGCCAATAATTCTGGCACGACTTTGATCATGATGAACGTTACCACCCACCCCACCAGCAAGGCCTTGCCAATAGGTGCCATGAGTGTTCCAGGGGATTGATTGAGTAAATCTCGTTCCTGTAAATGGATATCGGTTTGGGAAATATGTTGATAGACGGTAGCAAGGCAATTACCTTTCTGTGCCAAAATCAATGCCTGAACTAACCCCAAGGGCAGCACATGTTGCGTCTGTTGGAAGTGCATCAACAGGTCGTCGCCCGGTTGATAGTTGGCAATCAATTTCCAAATTTCTTGCCTCCCTGAATTCGGCAGTTCTCGAGCCAATCCCTCAAGCAACGGAATTGGGTCGACCTGATGTCGATCAATTAACGCCAGTGATTTTGCTGCCAAGCGTTGGTGAGCCGGTGCAGTATTCAATACCTCCATGACCGAAGGCACAATCACCGCTTCCCTGGCGTGTTGATCAATCGGAGTCACGACCGACGTTTGCACGGTCGAGGCCGACGTCATAGAGTCATCTGGAGGTGATTGGTTGAAATTGGAATTTTCCACAGCTGTTCATATCCAATCAAAAGATAAACAATAATTGTCTCAACAAACCGAACACACCAATGAGAAACAGTAAAACCATCAACACAATCGCCAGCTTGAGAATGGCCGCCCACCAAAAGATCCACCAATCTCCGGTGATGCGATTCCGCTCCCAATAGTAATTGGCAATTTCCCTCAGTAGGGCAATTTTAAAGGCAATTTTATCGTCCGAGGGAGGTAATGAAATGGCGTAGTCCACCAATTGATATTTGGCTTTTCCAAAAAAACGCGTGGGAGGCAGTGGCGGTGGGTCGTCTGAATCAAATTCAGATAATCGTGTTGGTAGCAGAGGGATGTTTGTATTTTTGCCCCATTGAAGACTCCGATCTCGCAACCAAGGCCAGGTCGTCGAGTAGCCAGCGATCAAGATGGCGGTTGAATGCTCGATTTGCAACTGCAACAACAACGACAAATGCCATAGCCACCAAGCCAGTTTGCTGCGGCGTCCTTGAAAGAACTGCCCCACCCCTGAGCCGGCCACCGTTCTGCTCCGTCTACCAAATGCTGTCAAACAGGCCAATCCCGCCAGCACCAAGGGAGGCAAAGGGATTAACAGATACCCGTAATCGGAAATTAATCTGGACACTTCGAATAAAGCCGAGGCCGCTAAAGGAGGTGTTACTTGATATTCCTCGACGACTTCCTGCAATTGCGGTACCAATGTTTGACTTGCAATTACCCAAACCACCCAGACGACAAAACCCAACAGCAACGGATAGCACAAAATGCCCAATGCCCGCTTTCCGGTCGGCGATGGCAAGGCCGCGATTTGGTTGCAACCTGTGCGCACCGCATCTTGGATTTGATGGGATCGATCACCAACCTCTGTCGTAAAATGTGGTAGCAGCTGCAAGACGATTGCCAGGACATCCGGTCTCACCAATGCATCTTCATATCTCACATCACCACGAAACCATTCCGCTAAACTTAAAATGCGGCGGCTGGAATACGATGGATAAAGACGGCTGACCTGCACTAACTGGCTGGCGATTTCCTCTTTATGCGATTCAATCGTCGGCCATTTTTGCTTGATGGGAGGTAGCGTCTCAACTTGGCTCACTGAAAATCCCCCAATAAATCATTGTATATCAACAAAATAGTTCCGTAGATCATTAGCGAGTATCCCAGTAAAACGAATCCTCCCACCAGCAGCGTCATTAATGAAGGAATGGCAAATCGAACTTGCTCCAGATGTCGTTGAGCGTTGTTCGACCAAAGTTGCGTCCATCCGATCCAGTCGCGATCCTGTTGGGACAGGCCAGCATGGGGAAACAGGCTCTTTTGAGTTGGTTCATCCAATCCAGTCAAGCTGGATGCCAAGGCAAGCGCCCGCTCCGGCTCAATTCCCTGGGCCAACAAAACACGCATTGTTCGACCCGTTTCGACGGCAACCTGGGATCGGATATATTTTCTTCCCCCCAGCCACATCACCAACCGATTAAAGCCGCGGAACAGACCCATTAGTAAGATCATAATCAAAGTGGCAAAGGCCATCCCAACCGCGATTGTCCTGAAGACCTGATAGTCCAACGTTCCTGAAAGAATCGAACTTTTCAACTTTGTTTCCTGGCGAAACTCTGCCACGATCGGCATCCAGTACTGCTGGAAAAGAACAAAGCCAACCAAGGCCAGTACCACAACGCATGCCAAATAAAACAGCGGCCAGCGCAAGCTGCGTTTGATTTGAGAAATGGCCAGTTGCTGGCACGTCAATCCCGTCAATACAGCTCGCATGTCCCCCGTTATCAAGTAGACCTGCAGGGCAGCCAAATAACGGCTGGAAATCCCAGGGACTGATCGTTCGATTCCAGCGTTTTCTAACGGCAACTCACCCCCATCAGGTTCCGCAGCGTTTGTTTTTTCGGCAGTCCTTAAATCTGACTTTTCCCCGCCAACTCCCCCTCTTTCTACGAGTATTTCCATTTGTTTCCGATTCGCATCCAGCAACTGCAAGGTTCGCGGAAGGGAAAGACGTTTTTTACTGTCAAATAGAGGCAGCTTGATTCCGGCCTGTACCACACTCGATAGATCCCGATGGAATTGATTGAGTTGATCACCAGTCATTTCTTAATCAGCCCTCAAGGGGTTCACAACACTTCAAGCGTGTTTTATGAATGGTCAAGCCCTCCGCCAGCGAACTCAACGGCAAGCCAAATCGTTGAAATTTGTGGGTCTCTTTCGTCCGAGACTCATGGTCGAACTCCCTTCATTATTGACGAATCTGTTGGCATTGCAATCAGGCAGTCGTTAAAAACACGAAAACAATCCGTCTGTGTTGACGGCAGAGAAGGAAGGAACGGAGATTGAGGCACTTGCCGAAACTAACGGTTACAATTCAAGCAACATCTCATCGGGCAACCGCTTCACCCTCATCGCTAACTCTGGATCTAAAAAAATGCGGACTTGCTTAACAAAATCATCGAACTGGCGATTGGCCAAAGTTTGCACTACTGGCGACAGTTCCCCCAAAGAGATGACCTGATGCATATCAAGTTGGGAATCTGAATTAGCATCCGCGTTGGCAAAGACGACCGGCAAATTGAATTGGACTTCCAATTTCACCGGTGGAGCGTCAATTAAAACTTGGTGCTCGGCCACCGTCACTCCCAATCGCCGCGACAACAGATCGGCCAATCGCCGATTCAGCTCCAGCAATTCAGCATAGGGGCGTTGGGCCAACTTGCGATAAATCGCTTCTCCTTGAAAACAATTGTAGCTGGCCACATTTTTGAACAAACGGCGGGTCGATCCGAATAAGCGATCCAACAAATAAGCAGTCACTGGATTTTCCGCCTGTTGCTTCAACTGCTGGCGCAGTTCCTGATCCGATTGACAGAAGAGCCGATCGCACCGTTGTTCAAATTCAGCCTGCTGATGATATTCTTCGTACCAGCCATAGAACGCGCGTTGGAACATCGCCGTCGCGCTGCGAACAGCATGGTGCCAATAGACTTCGCTGAACATGACATAGCGGGCAAACACCATTAACTCGGCTGCCGTCTTTCCCTTATTGGTAATCGCCAACCGCTGATGTTGAGGGTCGATGCAGAGACTACGTATCAGTCGTTGGCTGTCAAAATTTTGTCCATAAGGAACCCCCGCGTGCAGGCTGTCGCGGTACAAATAATCCATTTTATCGATATCGATCGGTCCGGACAAAATGGATCCCAACATCCGATCGCAGTCAGTCCGATAATTGCGGTTGATTAAATCGATAATTTCATCCGGGGTCAGCCCCCAGTCATCGGCCAGGCAAGCTACCACTTCCGACTGCCGCAGATAATTTTCTGCATACGATTCATGGCTGGGCATTCCCTGCAAACTTAAATCCTCAATCGGATGACAATAGGGCCAATGTCCAATGTCATGAAAGAGTGCGGCCAGTATCAAACGATGAGCCTGGTGGGCATCGACCATCTCCGCGAAACGGGTATGGTGCGCCAAATGACTCAAGAACATCAGGCTCATCCGATAAACACCCAACGAATGTTCGAAACGATTATGATTGGCCGCTGGATAGACAAACGAAACCATCCCTAATTGGCTGATTCCCGTCAAGCGGCGAAATTGCGGTGTATCGATCAGCCGCATCACTCGGTCGGTAATCGGCACATCAATTTGGTTGGGAATGCGGATCAGCCGCGACGGTGCCGCCAAGGCGACGATTTCTGGAATTGATAGTAAGGGATTCACAGGGCGATTCATGGCCAATTGATCCGTTCTAATGAGCTTCCAACCAATTCGCGCCGATACCCATTTCGACTTCGATCGGCACCGACAACGGCAGGGCCGTGATCATGCACTCGCGAATTACGGGGAGGACTTGCTCTTGCTCTGGCAGGTACAAATCGAACACAACTTCGTCATGCACCGTCAACAACATCTTGGTTTGGAAGTCATGTTCGGCCAATGCAGCGGCGATTTTGATCATGCCCAACTTGAGCATATCAGCTGCGGTCCCTTGGATGGGGCTGTTCATTGCCAACCGCTCGGCGGCCGCCGCCAGCGATTTATTGCGAGAATTGATATCCCGCAA
>JBGTHU010000458.1:0-3541 GCA_041745975.1 Mariniblastus sp. | reverse complement strand
CTTGCAGTTCAGTCGCTAGTTTTTTCTTTTGGTCGGCGGAAACTTCCGAGAGTGAATCAACGTGCTTCAGAAATGACTCAACCAGCCGATCGTTGCCGGTTTCTTTGCGATGATCGTCTGCCATTGCCGTAGCTACAGGATTGATCGCCAACCAACCAATCAGGGCGGCAATCGTTAGCAGTGAGTTCAGACGTCGGGGAGAAGACTTCATATCGGGCTCCTTTGCCAGATTGTGGGTTGATCAAAATGGTTTTGACCTGGAAATCGGAATCGGAAACATTTCATACTGGAAAAACGAATTCAACGGAAGAGATGTCGATAAAGGGGCTCTTTGCGCAGCAATTTAATCCGCTCGCCTCGATCGATCGCACGAACGTAACGTGTATTTCAGCAAACTAATTGGCCTACCACACACGCTTCATTGGATCTATTGAGCCGGATCCTACTGTCCCTCTTTTTGCAAAATCTCCTCCAGCATTTCAACCAATCGCTGTTGCATTTGAGCCGCTTCGCTGGCTTCTGATTGCAAGCGTTGATCGAGTTCATTCCCTTGACTGATGCGTTGAATCTGTTTAGCGCGTCGGTTCAAGCGAACTTGATGCATTCTCATTATTTTAAGCTCGGCGGACTTTTTAAGCAATGGTTGATCACCGCCTCCCCCTCCGCCGCCCCCCCCTTCACTCGGTTCACCCTGGGCCTCCTGGAGTGCATCCAGCAGATCTTGGATAGTAATTTCAATCTCTTTTTGGATTAACTGGGCAATTGAATCCGTTCTCTCCTCCTGCAGCAGATCGGCGACTCGGGCCAAATCCCCTCGCAGTTCTTGAATAATTTCGGGAAAAACAATGCTCGTCCCGTCCTCCAGTAAGATATCATACGCTTGCTGTCCAAGTTCGCTGATTTCTGACTCCTCTCCGGCCAATTGCAGTAAGGCCAGCCGATCACGGCGCCGAAGCTCTCCCTGCAATCGCTGTTTTTCGTGCAATTCGATCGTCATGGTAGAGGCGACAATTTGGCGTTGCAACATTTCTTGAAAGCGGGATTCCAATCGAGCGAGCTTTTCTTCGCGGGTTTCATCGCGCAACTGATTCAATCGTTCCTCGATTTCGTCGAGCGCATCGTTCATTTTTTCCACAGCCTTTCGCTGATCCTGCTCGGCTTGCTGGCCATCTTGATTCTGTAAGTTATCAGACGCTTGCTGCATCGCATCACCGGCCTGTTCCATCGCTTCCTGTCCCGGTTGTGGCTGGGATGAGCCATCATCGTCCTCGGGGGATTGTTGCGGGTCAGCGCCCGTAGGGGCCTCTTGCATCTCTTCCAGCAGTTTCATGGCTTTGTCGCGAGTTCGTCGCTGTTCATCGGCCATTTGCTGGAGTGCCTCGGGAGGTAGTGATTCGATCCGACGTTTTTCTCGCTCCAGTTCCTGCAGTGCGTTTTCCAGTTCCCGCTCCGCTTGCTCCTGCTGTCGTTGGGCGTCCTTGGATTTACCACTACCCAGCTTTTCTTCAGCCCGCTCTTGGCTTTCCATCGCCCTCTGCAATGGTTGTTGACCGGGCTGAGGAGGTGCTGGGGGCTGTTGACGTTTCGGCTCATCCGTCTGCCCCGGGGGTGCAGCGGATTGATCGCCCGCTGGGGTAGACTGGCTGCCCTGCCCCTCGCTCGCTTGCTGCTGGTCTTTGGAATCAGTCTGCTGTTGAGTACCCTCCTGGCCAGACTTTGATTCGGACTGCTGGTCATCTCCGGTTTGAGCTTGGCCATCTTGGGTCTGGTCAGCGGTTTGATCGGCTTGTTCGCCCTGTCCCTTTTGATCGGTTTGCTTGACTTGATCGGATTGGCCAGGCCGTCCGGTAGGGGAAGTCGGTATGCTGGGATCTGATGGAGTGGATTCTGAGGGTGTGAATTCTGATTGGCCGGTCTCCGATTCCCCCCCTTCCGCCTTGATTTCAGCCAAAAGATCTTGTGTCTGTTTGCGAACCTCGAATTGTTCGTCGGCGATTCGATCCAATGTTCTTAGGTTGGCGTTTTGGTTGACTTCCGTCTGTCGGGTGACGGCATTTTGCCGGTCGATCAACTCCTTGACTTTTTTGATTTGGGCTTCCAGCGTTTCCAAGGTCTCCTCTTTTTTGGTGACCTTTTCGGTTTCCTGCCGTTGCTGTTGTTGATCTCGGATCTGATCGTTGATTTCCTTCTTCCAGCGTTCGAGCATTTGGATTTCTTCCTGCTTGCTCATTTCGGGCTCATTTCGATCGACCAAAATTTTCAACAGCGCATCCAGATTGGCAATCACCTCATCCAGAGTTTGTCCGGCCTGGACTAGCTTATTTTGATCGAGCAGTTGGCTGACGTCCGCCATTCGGCGAGTGATCAAACTCTCCTTGGAAGCTTGGTAAGCGGTGATCAATCGCCCCGCCCGTTCCGGTTCTTTCTCTTTCAGTCGCTCAGCAATGGTGGTCAACTTGCTTTCCAACTCATTCATTTTTTGTTCGATCAACCGTTGCCGAACGGCCAGAGCACTGCGGGTGTCTTGAGCAGGAGGATCGTTTTGCCATGCGCAAGCAGTCCCCCAAGTTGACAAAAGATCGAGCAAAAAGAACAGTAAAAACAACTTGGTTGGCAGGCGGAATATTTGCGGGAATTTCATTATGGCTTCAGTATGGCGTTTTTGGGTTGATCATGGGGGCGATTATTGGTCGAAGATGTCATCCAGTTGATCATCAAAGATGTCCCCAGGTTTGGCTTTTCTTTCGATCTCTTGTTTTAACCCCTTTGAATCTTCTTTGATTCTCAGTAAGTCGTTAATTATTTCTTGAAAATTTTCGGCATCGTTCATAGCGGCCAAAATTTGCCGCATTTCCGCCAAAATTTCTCGGTGCAATCCGCCGACCGCTGCCGCCGAATCTGCCAACTGGACCGGGTCATTGACCGCCAGCCGACAGTCGTCCATGCCGCGAGCCGTCATTGAAATCAGTTCTTGATCCAGCCGCCGAATTGGTTTGATAATCTTTAAATCAAAGCGGTTTTCGATCCTTTGTTCGGGAAATAGCTCGTTTTCGGCTTCATCCAAGCGGTTGTTTTTGACCTCAACCAAGAACTCCTCGAATTGATCGGCAATGCGAGCCAACGAAGTACCGACTCCTTTCTGGTTGCGAGTCAACTCGATTATCGCTCTCTCTCTGCCAGCCGTGGCCGCCGTGGCCGCCGCGGTCGCTGCCAGATCTTCTGCCGGTTGGTTTTCGATGATGGCCAGCATTTCCAATTGGGCCGCCAATTCCATCTGCCGTTCATAGGCTTGCTCGAAAGCCTTCCGTTGTTCAATTTCTCGCCGTAATAAGTCGGCCCGCAATTCCTCATTGGTAACCACTCGCAACAAAAATTCCTGAGAGCGACCGAGACCAACGGGATCGGGACAAGCGTCTTCGGCAACAATTGACAAACGCAAACTTGTACCGGGCAGCAAGCCCAATGGCTCTAAATCCATGACGGCAAAATCGTCGAGTGCCGACTGGCTCTCCTGTCCAGGCTCACGTCGCCAAATCGGCAA
>JBGTHU010000457.1:0-4057 GCA_041745975.1 Mariniblastus sp. | reverse complement strand
CGTTGTTCCAGCGCTGGCTGAAGTGGAATCGATAAAAAAAGAGAGCAGAGAGAAGCTGAGAAGGCGATGAACTGCGTGAATACAATCAATGCAATGAACTCAATAAGAGAACTGGTAGAATGGTGATTTGGCTGCGAAATAACAATTGGATCGTGTTGTTTCTCCTTTGGGTAGGTCTGATCTATGCTGTATTGCAAATTCATTTTCAAACCAACCTTTCAAAGTACTCAGTGTGTGGGCCCTGGGGGTGCGGGCCGCCTTCCAATACACTGTTGGCAATCCATGCGATGTGGTTGGTAATGCTCTTGCCTCCAGCGATTTACCTTCAATACAGATTTCGCGGGATCGAAATTTGGATGCAACGCGTCGCCGGATCGATGGTAATTTTGGGTTCAGTCGGAGTATTGACAATAATTGCCTGGCAATGGGTGGTTTGGTTGCCCCAGTCAGGCGAATCGTTCCGCCCTTATATTTGGCAACGTTGCGGTTTTGCCGTGCTAACGGCTATCGATTGGCCCTTGTTACAGTTAATTCTAACCGGTATTTATTTACTCATGACTTCTCGCTTTGAAGTTACTCCTGAAATTCCTCAATCTCTTGGGAAGGTAAATTGAGTTCCTGGTATAGCGGCAACAAACGATATCTGACTTCCAACGATAGCAAGTTCATTGTCGTCACATACAAGCGGCCCCCGAAGGCTCCCCAACGATCCGGCACCGGTTCATAAGGATGCCAACTGCCGGCCAAGGGACCATTTTTCTGCTGAGTCCGAATTAGCATAGGTCGCAATTGCTGTTCCCATTGTTCCCAAGATGGTCCATCGACATATTTGAGTACTTGAGTCGCGTAGTACCAATAGTACGTGTCCCGCCGCTCGGTCGAACGATCCGAAGGGGCCTGCTGGTTGATCATCCATTGCAGCGTCCGTTCCAATTCTGCCGAGTCACGATCGAGCCCTCGATAGATTCGCATCAGCAATCCCACCGAAGTCATCGAGGGCGTTGCCAGACGACCATGAACCCGTGAAAATCCCTCGACATCAATCGCATACGGGTTATAGCGATATCGAAGCGAATGATCGCCGTCGGCAGCATCCCCCAACCAACGATCAACCCCATCAAAAACGTCTTCATCAATTTCCAATCCGACCAAGACACCGCTGTGCAAGGCCATCATCATCCATCCGGTTACGGAGGTGTCGGTGGACCGTAAGTCCGGATGATCGAAATAACGCCAACCTCCTTTGACGGGTGATTGTGTCGCCAAAATATAATCGATTGCGCGTTGAGCCGCCTGCTTGACTTGCGGATCATTAGTCATCCCATAGGCTTCGGTTAAGGCCAGTGTGGCAATGCCATGCGAATAGAAATGACAGGCCTTGTCCGAGCGCTGGTCGCTGGAAAGATACAGATTGCCATTGTCTTGTTGATTCTCCAGCAACCACTGAATTCCTCGATTAACCACCGAGGCGTATTTAAACTCGCGATGATTGTAGCCGGCTCCTTGAAAGGCCAGCACCGCCAATCCGGTCGCTGCGGAATCGCTGTGCAGTTGGCTTGCTGATTGGGGATGGTCGTGATCAAACTGGCCCAGCGACCAACTGCCGTTGGCTTGTTGGTGGCGGACCAAAAATTCCAGCCCCAATTGGATCGATTCCTCGGTCATCGGAGCTGCCGAGTTTGCCAATTCAGCGGGAAGTCGTTTGCGAAATGCTTCTTTTGCCACCACGGCGTCGGGGTTGATGGCCGGAACACCGCCGCTGGTCGATTGGCGAAATCGAGTCGTCGGAAAAGGTTCAATCAGTTGACTTTCGGGATCGCTCATCCGATCCAAGATTCCCAATTCCTGGCTTGGACGATTAGAAAGCCCAGCCGCACCTTCCAGTGCGGCCAGCTCCAAAGCAATCCCCGGCGGTTGGTATTGTATTTCGCCGCGAACAAGTTCAGCCTGATTGGTGATTGAGGCTGTTGCCGGCTGTCCCGGATCGTCACCGGTTAATTGCGTGTCGGAAGCCGTTTGCGTTTGAACGACGGTGCTACCCGAGGCGACTTGGGAAGGTCGAGGCATCAATCGTTCGCTGGCTGCGGCGGCTGGGTTTCGTTGTCTGGAGGGCGCTTGCGAAGGGGACAGCTGATCTTGATTGGCTAAGTCGGTGATGCCGCTGCGCGTGGCACGTCGGGGAGCGGAGGACTGATCTAACTTCGATTCCAAGGCCGCTTTGCGAAAAGGGCTGGTCGCAGTACGTCCGATTCCAGAGTTCGTGGAATTGCTGAAAGCGGTTCGTTGGGTCAATTGCCCACGGTCAGCTTGGGAATAGCTTTCCGCAGATACTGCCGAGGCGGTGCCGCCTCCAGTCGAATCGGCATTCAAACCGATACCCGTTTCCCCTTTGAGCACCGGCGCTGCCGAGACCTCTGAGGACAGCAAGCCGCGAAACCGATTGTCTGATCGGTCTTGACGGACAGCAAGCGACTCTTGTTCGCTGCCCGATTGGTGATTCGCGCGGCGGGGGGCTGATTCGGTCAACGCACTTTCTCGGTTGGGCCCGTCGGATGTTTGCTTGTTCGATGTAGTAACGCGTTGGAGCATCGTCGGATCGGATCTGTCCCGAGGGCCAACTTCTGCCGCCAACATCTCTCCCACGCTGCCACTGCCCGAGACGGCAGCGGCCAGCGTAACAGGAGCGGCCGCTATCGGGTTCGCAGCCGCATCGATCAATGATGGGATTCTGTCCGATGAACCCGCCGATCGACGGCTCGGTTGAGTTTGTACAAGTTGCGTTTCCGGCTTGCCACCACCAGAGACGCGTTGGTTTTCGAGCGGTTCGGGTAGGCGTTTTGTCGGGCCTAAATCGACCATCGAAGCCCCTTTTTCTAGCGAGGTCTCGCTGAGATTGGAATTGGTTGATGACTCGATTTGAGTAGCCGCCGATTCCAGAGATTTTGGCGATGTCACTTGGGTACCGACCAATTGACTGGGGAGTTCCGTATTGGCTTTGATGGTAGAAGTCGGTTGCGGTGCCAATCCGGATGTCCTTCTTTGTTGGCTCCTTTCTGAGGCGATCAATTGCCGAGTCTCGGTCGGTCGACTTTGAGAGGAGCGTTGGAGGGACGAATCGGACGGTTGCACTGCCGGACTGGTCATGCCCGCGGCTCCTTGCTGGACATTGTTGGCCTTGCCTAGGCCGACAATTCCCCGTTCACTGCGAGTCACCGATTGATCGACGGGGGTCAGTTCCGTCGTCATTGGGAACGACTCGGTTTGAATGGAATCCGTCGGTCTCTCTAGTTCAACCGAAGACGTGGGAATTTCGTTATCCAAACGAGACCGTCGAGGGGTCGTCGCTTGAACCAGTGAATCGAGAGGATTGGGAAACTCGTTCGTCTGCTCATTCGTTTCACGTCGCTGAGCGTCGGTTGACGATTGGAACCGAGCCAGCGCATTGGATTGCTGGTCTGGCGAGATGGAACTGCTACTGCGGGACATGTTGGGAGTTGCGGAGTCTTGTCGCGGTAGATCCGTGAAGACTTGACGCGGTTGCGGAGCAAGATCTCCCTCGGGCGCCGCAGCTTGATTCTCACGTGGCATTTCAGCGATTAGATCAACGGTTGGGTTTAAGGGTTTGGATTGGGAGTCGGTCGATGTTCGCCGTGTGGGAGAGGGTGCGGAAGCAGCGACACTAAGTTGATCGATCGCCGCCCGGGTGGCTCGTGGGGGCGCCGAATCGGCCAAGTTGACTTTTGCCTCGGCCGTTTCAGCAATCCGGGTTGCTCTTTCGCTGATTGAAACCGATTCGCTAAAACGCGGGGTGACCTCGCTCTTTTCGGTTTGCGTAATCAATTTAGCCAGTGATTGATTAGGGTTTGTTTCGGCTGCGGTTTCTGACTGCCTGGCCACCTCATTTTGTGAAGTGGGATTCTCCGAATCGTTGGCGGGCAGTGTTTCCAAAGGGACTGATTTCGGTTTAGAAAGCGAGGCGACAAAAGTCTTCAACTCCTGACTATTTGTTTGTCGCCGCAGTTGCGAAAGGGATTGGTCGTATCGCGGAAGTGATTGG
>JBGTHU010000456.1:0-1910 GCA_041745975.1 Mariniblastus sp. | reverse complement strand
AACGGTGATTTTTTTTGTCCCAATTGAGAACTCCAGCACTCTCGGTGACCAAGGTCTCGTAGATTGGAGTCACCTCGTCACCATCGATTCGCAAAATCGTCGTTGCTCCATCGTCAGCGGTTCGCAATAACAAACGCAAATTGTCATCCCAGTCAAATTCGTATCCCGTAATGCGATCGTTGTTTTCATACACCAGTGTCAAATTGCCGGTCGAGATTTCCAATTGGTATAGATCATGCCACGCTTTGTCTCGATTATTGAGACCGATCCAAACCAAATCGGGTTGGCTTTGGCTGATGTGAATCAACTGGGCGGTAACCTGATCCATGGGTGTCAAGTTGCGGGAGGGGGGGATCGTGCCGGAAATCGCTTCGGAAGGGTCGACGGCCCACAGGTTGATGTTTTCGTCACCGTCTTTGTCTTTGGCATAGAGGATAAACTTGCCGTCCTCCGACCAGCCATAACCGTAAAGCGGGCGTTTGCTGTCGGTGACAGGACGAGCATTTTCAAAAGGTTCATCAAAGTTCTTGACCCAAACATTCAGGATTCCCTCGTACGGCTTCATAAACGAAATGAATTTGCCATCTGGGCTCAATTGTCCCGACGTAATTTGAGGGTTTCCAAAAAATAGTTCGCGGTCGAGCAGTGGAGTATCGTCAGAAATCATGGAATGGGAAGCAGTTGTGGAACTAGAGGGACGTGCCAATAATGAAAATACCAATAATGAAAGTGTCAAAAACAACGGACAAAAACATGGGGAAGATAAAAAACGGTTTGTACTCAATGAAAACCTCGAAAAATTAATAGGATGATACTTTAAGTCAAAAAAAGGGGTCGCTGGCTGGGGAATCCGGTGCAAGTTTCGCATGCCACTGATTTCCAAACCCTATTGTCAGCTAGTGATCATATCAAATATTTAACAAAATGCCATCTCTACTAAATCCGAAAACTCAACGCAATCGCTAGACTTCATTTTCAGGGTTCTACCCGCTCTTGAGACAAAAATCACGCTGCTTTTCTAGAAAGTGGGTTTAGCACCGGATGTTCTGGAATCACTGGTATCACTGAAGAAGCGAATTGATCCATTGTGATACGAGCCCTGTGAAGCATTGCGGCTTGTTTCGCCGAACGATTTTCCCAATCGTAATATTTTGTCGTTGGTCAAGCGCGAGATCCGAAGAATCGGTTCAACGCTTAAATTCGGTTTATTCGCTTTGTCTCAATCAGACGATGTACTTAAAGAGATCCAATTAATTGTTTTTGGCCCAATTGATTGTTTTTTACTGTTGGGGTGTGGCATCGGTCGGATGATCAAATCGTAAACGGGCCGATTATTTTTACCTTTTTGTCTGGCATTCCATCAATCAATGGACTGAACGAAACGCTCCGACAATTAAATCTCGCAAGTGATTTACGCATTCATTCAATTTAGGCAGTGAGAAATGGCAGCCGCCCGGTTGAAATTTTATTCTATTCGAACAATCGCAATTCTGTTTGCAATTGGAATGGTCGGCTGCGCAGGGCCTCGATTGGGTGACATCCACTCGAGGGTCAATCCATGCGTTGAATCAGCTGAGTTTTTTCAGAATTTGGTGCTAATCGATCATGATTTGCGATCGAATTGGATTTTTAGCGTATTGGACGACCCCGTCCAGGGGAGGCCGTTTGCGACGGAGCTTGCAGTGTCGCAACAAGACGAGTCACTCTCGTTTAAGGCTGCGGCTGTTTTAAGAGACTTGACAGCAACCGAGTGTATTCGATTGGCGTCGCTGCATGCACCGGTGGCCGTTCGCTTGGAAACGCACCGCGATTGGCTCAGCACACTGGCTCGAACACCTACTCCCGTCTTATCAGCACTTCAGCAGCAAGCGGCGTTTGAACGCAGCCATCACGTTTTTCAAAGCATGGAA
>JBGTHU010000455.1:0-8622 GCA_041745975.1 Mariniblastus sp. | reverse complement strand
GGCTAGGCGCTTGAATTGAACGGATGCCGCTTTCCATGGGGCGAGACCGATCACGAACCATGGGAAACAGGCCCGACCCCTAGAACGGTTAACCGCGAAGCGGTGCCAGCACCTAGCCATGGGTGATAACCCATGGAACGCCTCCCCAATATTTTAGCCGCGAAGCGGCGACAGCGTCGGCGAAGCGGTCGCGACGATGCGCCCGCGAGGTGTTGTCGGATTTTTGGTGCCAGCGAAGGATGTTAGCATCGACGCGATAGGTTCAAACTCGGCCTCCTGCCAGCGAGCGGCTTGTTGATTTTATTCCAACCCGAAACGTTAGTAAGGGACCCAGATCCACTCGCTGACGCTTTTTGAAGTTGCGCTTTTTACGGGAGTAGCACCCTAACCACGTTTACAGTCATACACACGCAAAAAGCGCAACTTCAAAACTGGCGCTTCGGGTTGCGAGCAGTCCTTTAACCATTGAACTAACCGTAAAATCAACAAGCCGTTGGCGACTTCCGCTACGGCGAATCCGCACTTTAACCCCTGGCCATGCACCTGTGCTTTCGCTGTTAAACATTTAAACCTTAAATTCTTGGCCGTCTTCTTGGTAGACCACGCGGTAGAGGTCTAACCGCCGGTCTTTCCAGTTTTGCACAGAACCGGCTTCGCGATGTCGTCGCAGTTGTTCGACGTCGACATCGTGAATGATCACGGTTTCCACATTGGGATTGCACTCGGCGGCGACCGCGTCGCGGGCAAATTCGGCATCGGCCGGGGTAAATATACCGGATTGAGCATAGTGGATATCCGCGTTTTCCACAAAGGGTAAGTTGCCGGTGCACCCTGAAATGGCAACGTACAAATGGTTTTCCACACAACGGGCCATAGCGCAGTGTCGAACTCGAAGATATCCATGTCGAGTATCGGTATTGAAGGGAACAAAAATGATGCTGGCGCCTTTTTGAGCCGCAATTCGAGTTAATTCTGGGAACTCGATGTCATAACAAATTTGAATGGCCACTTTACCGCAATCGGTATCGAAGACTTCGACTCGATTTCCGGGGCTGACTCCCCACCATTTTCGTTCGCTGGGTGTGACGTGGATCTTGTATTGTTTACCAATGGTACCGTTGCGACCAAACAAGTAAGCAATGTTGTACAACGTATCGTTTTCAATAACGAAGTGAGAGCCACCAACCACGTTCAAGTTGTATTTGACGGCCATTTCAGTAAACAACTCCAAATAATGAGGGGTGAACTCCGCAAGTCGCCTGGCTGCCAGACCGGGTTGAGTGGCCTCGACACAGGAGAGTAATTGGGTGGTAAATAGTTCGGGAAAGACGACAAAGTCACACTTGTAATCGGATGCGGTATCCAAGAAAAATTCGCATTGCGTGGCAAACTCGTCGAAGCTTTTGATGGTTCGCATTTGGTATTGAACTACGCAGATACGAATCGGCTCAGTCGGCGAGTGAAATCGGCGAGTCGCGGTGGAGCTGTAATCGAGATTGATCCACTCCAAAAAAGTGGCGTAGCCGCGGGAGGCATGGTCGGATGGAAAATAATTGGGAATCAAGCCTCGCAGTGAAAATCCGTTAGCGACTTGGGCGGTCAATACAGGATCGAACAGCGATTTGCTCATTACATTTTCTACGTATTCACGGGCCGTCATTTGTTCTGCGACCTGACCATAGCCTGGAATCCTGCCGCCGATGATAATTCTGGCCAAGTTCTTTTCCCGACAGAGTTCTTTACGAGCGTCATAGAGTCGGCGGGATAGCTTCATCCCTCGATATTCCGGATCGACCATGATTTCGATGCCGTACAAGGTATCTCCATTGGGAGTGTGGTTGCGAATGAATCCACTGTCGGCGACCGCTTTCCAATTGTGCCATTCCAACCGAGGGTCATACTGAAGAATTAGACTGCTGGCTGAGGCGACAATTTTTCCGTCACAAACCACACACAATTGGCCCTCGGGGAAAACGGTCAGTTGACTTAATAGTTGTTGTTTTTCCCATGTTTGCATACCGGGAAAGCACTTTTGTTGCAACGCCACCATTTCATCAAAGTCGCTCAATTGAAGTGGGCGAACTTCGAGATTCCAGGCAAATTCTTGCAAGTCGATTGGATCGGGCATGGTTTCTTAAATTGGTTGAGTGGGTATGTCGGAAACGTCTTCGGGCAGTGGTATAGTTCGACAGGTCAAATATTTTATTCGGATTCGTCGGCTATCGTTGGGTTGTAAGTCGAAATTGATGTCAATATCGAGTGGAGGTAAAAAATTAGTAAACCGATGAAACCATTCAATGATTAATACAGATCCGTTTTCGATCCATTCATCTAATCCGAGTTCGTCGATTTCTTCTGGATAGCGAATTCGATAGACATCCAGGTGAAGCATCGGAAGTCGCCCTTGATAGGGGACGCACAGCGTAAAAGTCGGGCTGGTAATGTTGTCCGGATCAATACCCAACCCTTCTCCCAGTCCTTGGGCGAAGCGGGTTTTTCCACTTCCCAACGTCCCATTTAAGCCAATCACCGTCCCCGGAGTCAAGCAATCGGCCAACGCTTTTGCCAACTGCCGGGTCTGGTTTTCCGATTGTGTGAAATAAATTCGGGTTGTCAATGCGAATAACCTTGCACTGGGAATTCCATCCGTTGTTGCGGTTGAAGCAGGAAAAAACCGGGTTGATTGATAAACTGTCCAATGCGGGTAAAAATTCCCCGATCTTCATCAGCTGATTGTAACATTTTTTTTAACTCCATGTCAGCCATCAACAGTTCAGCAACCTTTGGATCGACTGCGATTGCCAATTCAAAATCTTCACCGTCTGTGAGGGCGTGATGCAGCGCGGACTCGCCTGACTTTTCGGACAGTTGTTGGGCCGATGGTGCGATCGGGATCGATGCGGAATCAATTTCCACGCCAATCAAATACGGTTCCTGTATACCTTTGACGTGTGGGCATGCCTGTGCCATAAGATGTAAGTCCAAGGAGAGAGAGTCCGAGATATCCGTTGCCGCTTTGATTGGATAATTGGCTTGGAGATAACGCGCGAGTTCGATGCGAGGTTGAAATGTCAAATGATGGCCAAGAATACTGCCGCCAAACCGCCCGCTGACAAAGATTTGATCACCTACCTCTGCTCCCGAAATCCGCCAGGCTTGACTGCGCTGCGAATCGATCGGAGGGGGAAGTGTACCAACGACCGTCATTCCCACAATTAAATCTCCTGACCAGACATTGGTGTCTCCTCCAATTAGGTCAATTCGGTATTCCCGTGCCAATTCCAAGCAACCTGTGACCAAACGTTTCACATCACTCAAGCTCATCCGTGTGGGGATTACAAGTGTCAACAAGGCCGCGATCGGCGTCGCGCCCATGGCGGCAATGTCGCTGAGGTTGATTGCCAAGCTCTTTCTGCCAACCAATTCGAGGGGATTTTTTCGCAAATCGAAATGGGTACCCTCCGCAATCGTATCGGTCGTCAACACCAAGCTACCGAGAATTGTTCTGCGGGCCGAATCGGCAAGCACGGCATTTTTGGGGTACCGTTGCAAGAGATTGATAACGGCCGCATCATCCCCGATTCCCAAATCAAGTTCCCAATTGAGACCGTTGGGGAAGTCGCGGGGATTGGCCGAGGAGGACGCCCCAAAAGAGGTGGAAATCGATTGCAACCAACAATGTAGCTCGCGTTCCATAGCGGTAGGTTCACCTTAAAGGGCTTCTAGATTGTCTTGCATTGTCAACCAAAAAACATTGGGGGGCGGCGATGGAATTGTTAAAACAGGGTCAACCGTTTAAGGAAAACCACTGGGGTTTTGCATTTGCCAACGCCATCCGTCACGGCACATTTCATCGAGGCCTCTCTCAGCCCGCCAGCCCAATTCTGTCGCAGCCAATTCTGGATCTGCGTAGCAACTGGCAATGTCGCCAGGTCGGCGATCGGCAATCCGGTAGGGGACTTTCCGCTGGGAGGCATTCTCAAAGGCAGCGATGATTTCCAATACGCTGTAACCTTGTCCGGTACCTAAATTATAGACCACAACCCCAGGATTTTGCGATAGTCTTTCCAGAGCTTTTACATGTCCCACCGCCAAGTCGACCACATGAATGTAGTCTCTGACCCCCGTTCCGTCGCAGGTGTCATAATCGTCGCCAAAAACTTGCAGTGTTTCCAATTTCCCGACTGCCACCTGGGAGACGTAGGGAAACAAATTGTTAGGTAAACCTTGTGGATCTTCTCCAATTTGCCCACTGGAATGGGCACCAACTGGATTAAAATAACGCAGCAAAGCGATATTCATATGCGGGTGAGCGACATGCAGATCTCTCAGCACGTATTCCATCATTAGCTTGCTGCGGCCGTAAGGATTAGTGATTTCCTGGATCGGCGTGGGGGCATCTTCGGCCAACGGTAACGATTTGGGGATTCCATAGACCGTCGCGCTGGAGCTGAAAACCAAATGTTTGATTTGATGTCTGACCATCGCTTGGCACAGCACAATCGTGCCTGTCAAATTGTTGTGGTAATATTCCAGCGGCTTGACGACGCTCTCTCCGACGGCCTTCAGCGCGGCGAAATGGATAACCGCATCGAAACGTTGAGCTGCAAAGACGGCATTCAGTTTCGAATCATCCAGCAAGTCGATTTGATGAAACGCAATTGATGATTCGGTCAATCGTTCCACTCGCCGCAGTGACTCTTGACTGCTGTTTGCCAGGTTGTCGACAACCGTGACTTGGTGCCCACATTGAATAAGTTCTAAGCAAGTATGACTACCGATATAACCAGCACCGCCGGTGACCAAAACATGCATGATGGAGACTCTTGATTTAAGGACGACAGCGAGGGTCTCTGACAAGTAAAGTCTTATTCAGAGAGCGGTTGAACAGCGGGCTGACTCGTAATTAAGCGTGATCGGTGACGATACAGCCCATCAATCGAGCACCGCTGGTCTGCAATTCCGATATCGCAGATTCGGCCACCGCCGGATGTGAGTTGCCAATACTGACCAACAAGTAGTCACCATCGGTCAGACCAGACCATATTTTAGCCATTGACGA
Organism: Mariniblastus sp.; assembly: GCA_041745975.1. Lineage (GTDB taxonomy): Bacteria > Planctomycetota > Planctomycetia > Pirellulales > Pirellulaceae > Mariniblastus. Next base: position 3,560 of record JBGTHU010000455.1, on the reverse strand, counting down.
TTGGGCCTCACCGGAAGCCACTAATATAAATTGGTATCGCTTTTTGAGCTGCGAAACCAATTTTCTCAACTCAGATTCTCCGCCCCAGTGCTCCCAATGACTGGTACCTGCAGGTAGAAATTCCAAATCGGAATCGGGTAACGATTCAATGACTTGCTGCCAATCAGTTGAGTCGATTAATAAGTTGCTCAATCCGTGGTTGTCCGCCATTTTGAAAATAGAGCTCAGCTTTCGATCAGATGTTGAATCGATCATTAAAACTCTCCCGACATGCCTTGTAGCGAGAGTGCGACAAGCGGCGAAACAAGACAACTCCAAATGCGGGTTTTGCTCAGAACAAACAAAAGAAATTACCGCTGGATCACATAACGGGAATTTCTCCAAGATGGATGCTGCCAAGCGTTCAATCGACTCTTGAGTCTTGGGTAGCAGCGAAATTGAATTGGTTTGAAACGCCGCCGGATACCGGTTGGAAGAATTGCCTTGAAGCAACTCGATAGGAGCCGATTCGTCGGCGGGAATTACAGGGTGCCATTTCCGTTGGCCCGCCGTTCCAGAGATTTCCTTTGCGGTAGAATCCGATTGAAAAACTGGGACAGCGGTTTGCGGCGGCGAGGGAATATGCGGTGGCGCATTAATTCCCAAATAGGGTATTTCTATGATTTGCATGTTTCCAGTCGACGGAACTATTCTCGGGGAAGATTTCTTAATTGCTCAAACAATTCCTGGTAGTCCATACGGGCTGCGTTTCCCGTCGAAACGGGTGTGAGTGACGTCACCGCAGGCCTTAACGGAGTGCTTGCAGGAAATCCATAATCAGAGGTGCTATCTAACTCACAAACAATAATCTCACGATCATCGATCGTTGTAGCATGTGACGGCACAGGCTGACTTGATTTATCTTTTGACGGTAGGCTGTTGGTCGAGTCTTGATCCTTTTCGGACTTAAAATTTTCCTGGCAAGGAACATTGGCACTGGCGTTGCCTGTTTGTGGGTTGTCCTGTAGGAAATAATCGTCTTCCGGTGGATAGGGGCGGAATGACCATCCGCCGAGCGTGTGGCCATCACTTTTCGAGCCTGAGGGTTGTCCCTCCCTGGAATCCAGCCCGGAATGGTTTTCTCTGGATAGGTCTCCATTGAACTCAGCGCCATGTTGATGCGTTGAGACGGATTCGCAACTTTCTGAAAAATCGGACTCTTGCTCACTCGGTAAAAAATTGGAAAACGTTTGAGCAGAAAAGCGATTTTGAGATTCGATTTCATCGCGAACGGCTTCCAGTTGTTTTAACTCATCAGCATCGTCTGTGATATTGAGATTTTGATGTTGATTAAACCAAATGCTTGATTTATTTGCGTTCCAAGTATTGTCTTCATTGTCTTCTTGATCTGTCGATCTACTTGGTTCCGTGAAATCGAAACTGGCTGCGGGCGGAGAAGACGCGTTTGAGTTTCGAACGGTTTCATGCGGAACATCTTCGTCATGACTAAAGGAATCTGGGGACTCGCCGAGTGCCTCGCAAAGGATTTGAATTAGATCGGCGGCCTCTTGTTTGGCTGTTTTGTTGACTTGATCGCGATCGTCTCGAGCATCATTCAGTTCCGCTTGCTGGGCATCCGATACCGCACCATGAGTTACACGCTCCTCAATATCTGTGGATGGCTTGCAATTCACTGAATGGTTATCAAGCGACTGCAAATCACTCGACGTCACATCGAGAGATGCCCGGTTTTGAGCGGCGACCAATGGTACGTAGTAATTGACTACCCGCTCTTCCTCAGCAAACCCTTCCTCGAATGGGTTGAAAAAGCGACTCGATTCATCTGAGGAAGAGTCGTTGGATTCCTGATTATCTAACGAAGCCAAGCACTCTGAATCGGCTAAGCTTTCTGCATCGGCGAATTGGGTAACGAAATCATCCCGAGACGAGAATTCATCATCCAATGTGTCGCCTTGTTCTGTCGATGAAGCCTGCGAAAGACCGGGTGTCGATAACTCCTCACCGGCTGATATAGAGAGATCAGCAAATTGGTCATCACGCTGGTTGGGATCTACCCCGTCAAATTCGGATGCCGACTTGTGTTTGGGAGTGGAGACGAACGATTCGACAAATTCGATAGGAACCGAGCCTGCGGAGTCGAACTCTGGCTCAAGCTCACTTTCAGCAGGAATATTGTCTCTTATGAAAGAACATTCGTCAGCGGGCGATTCATCGAAATCGGGGGTGATGACTTCGGCTTTAACGGCTTCAGGACAAATCGCATCCGACAGCAAGAATTCCGACTCCTCGGCGCCTGATTCTTGGATGTCCTCTTCGTCCAAGGTGCCAAACTCGATCATACTTGCCGCTTCTCGCTCGTGTTCATCCGAAGCGATGCAGTCTCCCAAAATACCAATCGAATCATCATAGAGATCGTCAGTTTCCCTTTGATCGAAAACCAGGCGGGACTTACTGAAATGGTCGCACGGTAAGTTTTGTAATTTTGCCCAAGTTTCGGTAACCAAGGCCGCATCGATCTGTTCTTTTGATCTCTGAAATGCGGTTGCCAGTGTCTCGTTGCAAAGCTGGTTGATATAGCGAGGGCATCCGTCGGTGAGTTCAAAAATAGATTTCAATGCGGACAGGTCGAAAATATCATTGCCGTCTCTGCCGGCACGGCCGAGATGGTCTAAAACGTAGGCTGCGGTTTCCGAACGGTTTAGATTGGTCAACCAACACCTACCCCCGATACGTTGATTGAAAGACTGCAGTCGAGGATCTGCGACATTGTCCTCTAATCTCAACCCTCCAGCCAATACCGCTCGCACTTGAGGCTGGCCTCGACGAGCAAAATTGGCCAACAGCCGTAGTTCATCCAGCAGTTCACTGGACAAATTGTGGGCTTCGTCGATCAACAACAAGATGCCATCGGGACAAGTTTCCGAATTGCGAAGATAGTCAAGCAATCCCAATCGAAGTTCACCTTCGGAAAACCCTTTATAGGGCAACCCCAGTTCAAAAGAAATGCTCTGCAACAGTTCCTGTCGGTTACCAAGCCGAGAACAGACTAAACTGCCGACAGGAAATTGTTGGTTGTAGGCCCGTTCCAAAAGCGCCAAAACCAGCGATTTTCCCGTTCCCGGCTCGCCCATCAATAACGCGAGCCCGAGATCATTGCTGACACAATTTTTTAGAAGATCAATCGCATGCTTGATTGATTCTCCCTCGAAAAAGTGATCCGCATAAGGAGCCATGAGGAATGGCCGACAATTTAATTTGAAGAAGTGCTCGTACATTTTGGAGTTTAATTTGGGGTGGATTGCGAAGCAGGTCTGTGGTTTACCGTCAATTTGGGAATGCAGCTTTCTTTGAAAACGAGACTTACGACAAAAACTTCAACTCACGTGCTTCAGTGCCCCGACAAAATCCAGATCATACGGGTCAACCCATGAAAGGGATTTTCGAAAAACTGCTGTCGAATTTCAACGTTAATGACGCAGGCGGTCAACACGAAAGCCAAAAATCCTGCTAGATAGATACTGGCTAAATGGGTTAAACGATTGCCCCATTTTGATTTTCGG
>JBGTHU010000454.1:0-11018 GCA_041745975.1 Mariniblastus sp. | reverse complement strand
TGGTTTGCCCGCTTTAGGATTGGTCGGAACCGGCTATGCCAGTTCGCTTGTCTTTACCCTGGCTTTTCTGATGTTGGTTGGCTATGTGCGCTTTCGCTACCCCAACTATGAAGTTTTCAATCGCTTTCACGGGCCCGATTGGTCCTGCATGCGAGAACTGTTGATCGTTGGGGTGCCAATTGGGTTGACACTGGGGTTTGAATGCAGCATGTTTACAGCAGCCGGCATAGCGATGGGAACCTTGGGCAAAGAGGAATTGGCTGCCCATCAAATTGCCCTGCAGACCGCATCGGTTTCGTTTACGGTGGCGTTGGGATTGGCGATTGCTTCGTCCGTTCGAGTTGGACATGCGATCGGTGCTGGCTCCATCGATCAAGCGCGAATCGCGGGTCACGTGGGCATGGTTTTGTGCGTGATTTTCATGGCCATTTGCGGATTCGGTTTTTGGTTTTTTCCTCAAGCAATCATTGGAATGTATATTGACTTGCAACAATCAGAAAATCAGCAGGTCATTCAACTTGGGGTGCAATTTTTGGCGATTGCCGCCGTATTTCAAGTCTTGGATGGTTTGCAGGTCAGTGCGGCGTGCGCGTTGCGAGGACTTAAGGACACTCGGGCGACGATGCTGTTGACGCTGGTTTCCTACTGGGGAGTCGGAGGGAGTGCCGGATACTATTTTTGTTTTATTTTGGATTGGCGAGGTCAGGGATTGTGGCTGGGGATGATAGCGGGCCTCGGCGCTGCAGCTGTTCTTTTGGTGCTCCGATTTCAATGGCTAACGAAGCAATTAAAAGACAGGTCGATCGACGCCCTGAGTAAAATAAATTAGGGCTGACTCAAACGGTACCACGATTGCAAATCGTCCCTGTTTGCAGTCTTAGAGTTCTATCTGGAGTCCCTCAATTTGGTGAACCGCAGCTTCGCTGGGCAAACGAAAAAGGCCACTTGGAATCCAAGTGGCCTTTGAACTGATTAAGCCCATTGTCTTTCGATTTGACTACCAACCGATCGTGGGTGGATTGTCATGCAAGAAATCGCGAGGAGCTCGCACGGTGTAATAGGGGTAGGCAAAAGTTGCCGCTTGACCGCCTCCACCCATTCCGTCTCCCGCGAAATTAGGTTGAGTGGTATGCGGAATTTCCCCGCGTCGAGGCCCAAGCAATCCGCTCCTACAGCGACCACAGCCAGCCAACCCACAGCGACCATCGAGGCAACCGTTTCGCAGTGCCCCCAGCCCATCGCCGTAACCGTCGCCAAAACCACTTCCAGATCCCATGCCACGGCGACCTAATCCGCCACCATCGGCCAACAAGTAGCCGCCTCGGCTGCGATCACCAGAGCCATCGTTATAACCCAATCCAGCCAATCGGCTTCGAAGTCCGGAAAGGATACCTGTACCGCTGCCACCGTCATAACCACCATTTCCCAAGCCACCCGACAGGCGGCCTCCAAGATTTGATCGACCAATCAATCCGCTGCCGGATCCACAGGAACCGTCAGGACAACCAGAATTTCGTGACAACAATCCCAGGCTTTGTCCAAAACCAGATCGGCTGAACAAGCCCTCATGGCAACTGTCGCAGCCAGATTGGCAGACACCATCGCAGTATACGCCGCGCGAGCGCAATCGCAAGCTAGTAGCGGGACCTGATTGGATTGGATTTTCAAGACCAAAACGGCTGCGAAGTGTCGTTCGTTGGCCACAACCGCATCCACCAAAACGATTCAATTGTCCACCAGCCATGCCATCGCAACCGCTACCACTACATCCCGAATCACACGCGGGGCCGGAACATCCAACTGCTTGGCCGGAACATCCAACCGCTTGGCCACTGCATCCAGAATCACACGCTTGGTTGGAGCAACCGACCGCTTGGCCATCACAACCGCGTCCCGCTTCATGAACTTGGGAATTATTTTGGGCATGTTCGCTATTGGCGGTCCCGCCATTGGCGGATTTTTCTTGGACTGATTTCATTGGGGTTTCATCCGAAAACTTGATTCGGGTGAATGACTGCGCCCAACATGACTGGCCAACCATCGATAGTGTTGCCACTGCCATGATGGCAGCAGGATAAATTGACAATTTTTTCCAACGCATTTTTAGTTCCTTTGTATTTCTGGGCATGCCGTCGCGGGACGGTGATCGGTCATTTACCGAATGTTTCAATTCATTTTGAAACCAACTTAATCAGACGCTGTCCAACTTAACTTTTAGAAAATTGGATAGAATCGTAATCGTCATTAAATTTCGGTAGATTGAGCAATTTAGGAAAACCGGCACAGGCGTTGTTACTAGTTTTGTCTAAATCTGGTAAGATACTCCGGTCGCAAAAATTATGAGCCTAACACGACCAATAACCAGCGAGACCCTTTGAATGGCTGAATTTGATGGAGAGGAACGAGAACTAAAATCGGGTCAAGTCACCTTGCTTTCGATTCTAATCGTGATGTCCATTTGTGGATTTTTGGGCTTGAGCTTGAATTACTTGATTCGAGGTGCCAGCGGGGATACAGCGGCAATGGGCAACTTTACTATTGCTGCATCTCTTTCGCCCTTGCTACTATTAATGCTAGCCAGCGGATTTTACCGGCTGTTTCGCCTATTTACCAACGGATAACCGTCCGCGTCGAGCAGCAAGTCCAATGGTAGCGGAACGTTGCGAGCCGCCTGGTCCAATCGTAGCGGAACGGCGCGAGCCGCCTGGTCCAATCGTAGCGGGACGGCGTTGCCGCGGAAGGGTCACCCCTTTTTCAACTCGATTTTGGAACCACGACTGGGAATAGAAACCTCTGCAATTCCGATCGAATTCAATTTCTCCTTCAGTACGGTCGCTGGTTCCAATTCGCAATGTACCAGCGCGACGCCGGCCAGCCCCCCCTGCTGGGCGATTTGGTTTGTCCATTCCATTAAATTTTTTTGATCGGCGTGGCCACTACAACCTTCCAAGCGTTCAATTCGGGCGGCGACCTTAAACGGCTGACCAAAGATTTTCACTTCCTCCCGCTCATGATCCAATAGATAGCGACCCAATGTCCTGGGCGCTTGATAGCCGGCGAACATGATGGTTGTGTTTGATTTTTCGATAGCGTGCTTTAGATGATGCAACACTCGGCCACCCTCCAACATTCCCGAAGCACTGATGATCACACAGGGGTCGCGAAATCGATTGATGGCCATCGACTCTTCAGTCTTCCGCACATATTTCAATCCAGAAAAATTGAGCGGTTCATCGTCATCGAGCATCATCTCTCGAGTTTCTTCGTCGTAACAATCGACATGCGACCGGTAGATCTCGGTGGCATTGACCGCCATCGGACTATCGACGAAGACTTGGATCGCCGGCAGCAATTTTTCTTTGTGCAGGCGATTCAATCGATAAACGATCTCTTGAGTTCGACCGACTGAGAAAGCCGGAATGATCAAACGTCCCCCCTCATTAATCGTTCGATCGACCGCTTCCAGCAATCGCTGATCAGTATCCAAGTCCCGATCATGCAAACGATCCCCATAAGTCGCCTCCAGAATCAGGAAATCGGCACTAAGTTCGGTCGCAGGATCTTTTAGAATCGGCATTTGAGGCCGCCCCAAGTCGCCGCTGAATACCAATCGAAATGGTTTCTTCGTATTCTCACCATCCTTTATACGCAGCTCGACAATGGCTGCACCGAGCATATGACCGGCCGTATGAAAAACGACTTGTAAACCGTCCAAGGGTTGAAAGGGACTGTCGAATTCGACAGTTCGAAAGCGTTTTAAGGTGTCAATTGCATCTTGTAGAACGTAAAGCGGTTCGAAGGGTTTTTTTCCGTCGGCTGCTCGTTTCTTATTGACATACTTGACATCTGATTCCTGAATTTTGGCGCTGTCAACCAATAAAATCCCACACAGATCACGTGTGGCCGATGTACAGTAAATTGGTCCGCGAAAACCGGATCGCACTAAGGATGGCAGGTTACCCGAATGATCAATATGGGCGTGCGAAAGAATCACCAGATCGATCGAACTGGGTTGGAAAGGGAAAACTCTATTTTGCTCAAACGCTTCTTTACGTTTTCCCTGATAAATTCCGCAATCGAGTAAGATCCGATAACCTGCGAATTCGACCAAGTGCATTGATCCGGTTACGGTCTGAGCGGCACCCCAGAATTGAACATTTATCATGCAACAGAGCTTTCTTGCGAACAATAAAAAAAACTTCCTGATTTTGCGGTACGGTGCGAACCGTCCGGATTCAAAAAACCGGAGGGCTTGCGCACTTCCCCTCACATTACCAGCGTTAACCTTTGACTCGTTCCACGTAATCTCCTGTTCGAGTATCAATCCTGATCATATCTCCTTCATTGATGAAGATAGGTGTCAAAAATTCACCCCCGGTTTCTACGGTGACCGGTTTGCGGACATTCGTCGATGTATCCCCTTTAGCGCCAGGCTCACAGTAGGTCACCACCAAATCAACGTGATTGGGAGGCTCCATGATAATTGGCTTGCCATCAAAAAATGTCATTTGACAGACCATGTTGTCTTTCAGATATTTCCAATTGTCACCCACTTGTTCGGCCGCCAACTCGTGCTGTTCAAAAGTCTCGCTGTCCATAAAAATAAATGCGTCTCCCTGCCGGTACAAAAAATTCACGTTGGACTCTACAATATCAGCAGCATCCAACGAGTCCCCTCCTTTGTAAGTTCGTTCGAGGGTCGTCCCGCGGAGCAAGTTTTTAAGTTTACAAATGTATAAGGCATTTCCTTTGCCCGGTTTTTTGAATTCCATACTGGTCATGATGTAGGGCTCGCCGTTGATCTGAACACGTAAGCCTTTTTTGAAGTCACTTGTTTTGTACGCCACAATATTTCCTCTAAATCGAGTTTTGCCTAATTACAATGGATTTACACCGACGGTTTCCACTGATTCCATCAAATTGGGATGAATTGTTATGAATCGTGCCCCCCTATCTGGTTCGTTACCGATTGATGGGAGTTCCGCCAATGATCAAAATTGGGAAACTTCTGTGGACGCTGCTCCCGTGGGTAAAACGTCCGAAAATTCTCAAATCAATCACGATTCGTGGCAAGATTTTATGAAGTCTGCCGTTCGAAGTCGAGCGGTGTTGGAGAAAGAACTGGAATTAATCGCTAAAATTCCGGGTGAAATTGCCAATTTAGTCGGACCTGCCCTCTCAACAGACCCATCTTCTCCCCGATCATCCACCCCATCGATTGAGAAACCTGAACGGGATTTCCCCGTTTTCGTGACTCGTCCGTTTTTGGCCCGCATCGAGAAAGGAAATTGGAATGATCCACTCCTCAAACAAGTTTTACCGCTTGCGGACGAACAAAACATCGTGCCAGGGTATTCGCAAGACCCCTTAGCTGAGGCGAATGCAACAATATCCCCTGGATTATTGCATAAATATCAGGGACGAGCACTGGTCGTTGCGACTTCCGTTTGTGCCATCAATTGCCGCTACTGTTTCCGACGTCATTTTCCCTATCAACAGATTTCTCAATCGCTGCAACATCGAAATGCATTGATGAGACAGATTGCCAGCGATCCGACGATCAGTGAAGTCATTTTGAGTGGTGGAGATCCTTTGCTGATGGTCGATTCGTTGTTGACCGAGTGGTTTCAGGGACTCGAAAGCATAGCCCATGTTCGTCGAATCCGGATCCATACACGTTTGCCGATCATGATTCCCCGCCGAGTCACGCCGCGATTATTGGATCTGATCAAAAAAACCAGGCTTGCTACCGTCTTTGTAATCCATAGCAATCATGCGGCTGAATTGGATTGCGAAGTTGCCGCAGCACTGGACGAAGTCGGACGTTCCGGGGCGGTTTTATTAAACCAGTCGGTGCTTCTAGCGGGGATTAATGACAATGTGAACGCATTGACCGATTTGAGCGAACGCTTGATTGAATGCGGTGTTTTGCCGTATTATCTTCATAAAAATGATCCGATCGCCGGAACGGCTCATTTCGAGGTCTCGATCGAACGGGGAATCAAATTGATTGATCAAATGAGGGGCGTTTTGCCCGGTTACGCGGTTCCTCGTTTTGCTCAAGAGGTTGCCGGAGAAACAAATAAGCGGGTTTTGGCATGAAAATCAAAAAATTGTGTGATTTAAGTCGAAAAGAAGTCGAAAAAAACTTTGAGCAAGTCGTGGCGATCGTTTCCCATCCGAACTTTGTGTGCGTCGATTGCTGTCGTTGCGCCAACGAGAAAAGAAAGCTCTGCAAACCGAGAAAAATTGATATCGCAGAAAATGAAGCCAATGGCAATAATCATTAGTTGACGAATAACTCCAATAGGCTCGAGAGACTCCAATAAGCCTCGGAAAGCGTTTGCAAGCCTCAAAATTGTGATTGCAATAAATACTGTGATCCTGGGAACGCGATCAATGAATAAACCAACCGTCCACGGCAAAAAATGGAATTTCTGTTTTATCTGATTGTGCTGTTAATCACAGTTACAATTTCCACCGGGCTGATCCAAGCCTATGTCTATCCTGAGCAAAAACAGACCCCTGAAGAATTGCCCGAGGCGGTTCGCGACGAACTGAGCTACTACCGATCTGCAATGCACTTTTCTGCCAGCACTTATCGAAAATTGCGGAATCGATTCCGCATTGAGGGAACAGTTGGCGAGGAAACTTATTCATTAGTAATTAACTTGACTCCCGATCAAGAGATTGCCAATGCGACTCTCAACCGAGTTCGCAGTGAGCACCAATTCAATCCGATTCAGCGAATCATCAGTTCGAAAATCCCGCAATCGCTGGCCCAGTCAGTAACGCCATTTTTTACCCATGAACAACCTTGCATGGATTCAGCAATCACCTTTGCGGGTGTCATTGGCGACCAAGGAGCTTATCAAATCAATGTGCCGACCCCCAACTATCAATATCGATTTGACCTAACTGATTCGGGACAATTGGTTCACTTCAGTAAAAAGCACCTTCATCATTAGCGACTGGATAGGAACGGTTCCCTACGACTTCAAAAGCTCGATGAAGCGTCGCTGGAATCTTCGCAGTTTGGGTTCGATCACAACTTGACAATATCCCTGGTGGGAATTTTGACGATAATAATTCTGGTGCTCGGGTTCGGCAGGATAGAACATCTCAAAATGTTTGAGCTCTGTGACTATTTGGCGTCCAATTTCTGACTCGATTTCAGCGATCATTTCTCTGGCGATAGATTCCTCGTTTGAATCACCGACGAAAATGATGCTTCGATATTGGGTTCCTCGGTCGGCTCCCTGGCAATTGAGCGTTGTTGGATCGTGAGTAGCAAGATGAATTCGGAGTAAGTCTTCCAATGAGACTCGGTTCGGCTGATAAGTTATTTGCACGACCTCAGCGTGGCCCGTCGATCCTGAACAGACTTGTTGATAGCCTGGATCGACAACGTCCCCCCCGCTGTAACCACTGACCACGGATAAGACTCCGGGCACTTGTTGGAAAACCGCTTCGGTACACCAAAAGCAGCCTCCCCCAAGCGTTACCACCTTTTTATCTTCAACTTTTTGCGGTGCGGGAACGTTCATACTTAATGTGATTCCATCGATTGTTCGGTTTGCTGCGGTTCATCGGTAGCTTTGGTCAACGAGATTCCATTGATGCAATATCGTAAGCCTCCTGGTGGCGGCCCATCGGGGAATACATGCCCTAAATGAGCGTCGCAGATATTGCAGACGACCTCAATTCGAACCATGCCGTGACCATAATCAGCGTGATAACCGATCGCTTCTCGACTGATCGGCTGCGTGAAGGATGGCCATCCAGTACCGCTGTCGAATTTTTCACTCGCATCAAATAGCAATTCAGCACAACAGGCACATTGATACTTGCCCGGTTGAAAGCTTTGACAACTATCATGGCTAAAGGGGCGTTCGGTTGCGGCTTTACGAGCCACCCGAAACGTCTCGGCGGGAAGTATTGCTTGCCATTGATCGAGAGTCTTGACGACTTTTGGTTTGCTGGACGGGTTGCCAGACTTACTAATTTTTAGAACTTCAGTCCAGGTAAGCATCGAACGTTTTGTAACTTAGATATCGTTTTTAAAAATCTTAAATTCTTCCTCTTCCACTTGTTCGCTCAAGCGATTTTGTAAATTGTTTCCTTAGTAACCGTTAAATTCAATAGCCGATTGATTCAGAATTGCTGAAAATGCTATAATTTAATCTGAAGGCATTCGGGGGTGTGAAACAAATCGCAGTGAAACATTAACCCGAGACGCCCTGAAAATTCCAAATCACCTTTCCAGTTTCCCCAACATGAAAAACGTCGCTACACCTCTCCTGATGTCAATTCTAACCTGCGGCTTGGTGGTGACGGCTTGGGGAGCGAGCGTTTGGCAGGAAACAAAGGTCAAACGGGTGACTCGGGTAACCAAACCGGATTTCTCAGAAATCGATCGAGACCTTATCTATTTTGCCAACGTTTTTCGCGATGGATTGGTGGGACAGCCTCCCCAGGATTTAGCAGCAGTCGCTGGAACGACGGTCGATACGCCGGATCGATCCTTGGCAAACCAAAGTGGCCTCCCGTCGGGAGCTGATCGGACCTCGGAAGTCAAGTGGAGTCCGTTGATCAGCGCCGATACAATTGAAAACGAAATCAAGGCAATCCAAGTCCAATTGGCTGCTGATATCACCACTCCCGTTCGGTTTCGATCAGACTATATTAAATCGCATCGGGGGTTCTCGATGTTGAGTATGCTGTTCGCGATAATCTTACACTATGAAAACGACGTCCGCTGGAAGTCCGATGCTGGTGCCGCCCAAGTTTCGTTTTGGCAAGCCGCCGCCAATGCTCGTGTCGGCACCCCTCAGGCGTTTGAAAGCTGTCGTCGAAGACTCGATGTGTTGACCGATTTGATTCGTGGTGGAAAGTTTGTCGGCGACGAAAAACCGCAGGAAGATTTTGATTGGTCAAGTGTCGTGGATCGGAACCCTTTGATGCATCGACTGGAAACTTCAAGAGAAATATTAAAGACCTCCTCATCCAGCCAAAGTGAATTTGAACGGCAACGCGAAGCAATCAAACATGAAGGGGAACTGGTTGCGGCGATCGCACTCGTATTGACTCAAGAATACATGAACGATGCCGATGACGAGGGCTATCAGCAACACGCTAATCAAATGTTGCAATTCGCACGTAACTTAAGCCAAGCAGTTGAAACCAACCAGTTCTCCAGTGTTCAGCAAGCGGTTAATCAAATCAATCAATCCTGTGATAATTGCCATAGCGACTGGAAATGACCAATGCCCGATCCTGAAAGCCTTAAAAGCAAAAACCAAGGTAAATCTGGCGCCCGATATTCGATTGTCGACATGGACCAGTTGCCGCCCTGCGAATGCCCATGTGGGCAAACTCGCCAAGCCTTCACCGATGACTCGGAACAAATCGCTTCGCTTCATCTGGTTGAGATAAAAGAAGATTCCCAAACCCACTACCATCGTCGACTTACTGAAATCTATTATGTTTTGGAGGGTGAAGGCTATTTGGAGCTAGACGGTCAACGGTTTGCCGTTTCGCCTGGATTCGCCGCGTTGATCAAGCCGGGCTGTCGGCATCGTGCCGTTGGAAAAATGAAAATTCTAAATATGCCAATCCCTGCTTTTGATCCTCATGATGAGTGGTTTGATGAATAAAGAGGGAAAGCGACCCTAAAACGATTACCACTGGGTCACCGCAGGAACGGTTGAGTGGTCTGTGAACCATCATCGGTCCCCTTTTTTTTAGATCGTTTGCGGTTTGATTTCCCCTTTTAATTTTGATTTTGATTCAGCGATCATTGCACCTCGAAAACTTTGATGCCGTCTGATTACAAACCATTTGCGAGTTCATTTAGGGCGAGCGAAAGGTAAACTGATTGGGCTCACTACAAAACACTCGGGTCCACCCATCAAGAGAGTGCACTTTCCCAAGAAGAAAAAAAACTGGAGGCTAATTACTAGCCTCCAATTCACTATCCTATCCGGTTATTGCCAGAGATCGTTGGCACTATCGACGGTCTCGATTTCCGCCACGGCTGCGGTTGCGACTGCCACCACCTCCGTTGCCACCACGATTACCGCCGGATCGATCACCACCGCCGGATCGATCACCTCGGCTGCCGCCACGACCTCCGCGATCACCGCGATCACCGCGGTCACCGCGGTTGGGGCGCTGTTGGCCGGGGGAACCCCCTTCTCCGTCAACGGATTCTCCGTCATTGGGGCCGTCCCCATCGACAACACCGGCGGGAACCAAATCATCCTCGAGGCCCAATTCTTCCAAGGCTCTACGGCGGCTCAATTTGACTCGATCATTGGAATCGACATCGATGACCATGACTTTCATTTCATCGCCGACGGTGCAGACATCTTCGACGTCGTCAATATAGCCTGAGGACAATTCACTGACATGGCAAAGCCCGTCTCGTCCAGGAAGAATCTCGACAAATGCGCCGAATTCTTTGACACTGCTGACGACGCCGTCATAGATTTTTCCGATCTGGACGGTCGCGGTGCAATCTTCAACACGTTTGAGGGCGACTTTAGCCAAGTCGCCATCCGATCCAGCGATGGTAACGCGGCCATCTTCGGCGACTTCGATGACGGTATCGGTTTGTTCCTGAATAGCGCGGATATTTTTTCCTCCGGGGCCGATCAACATGCCAATTTTGTCGGGGTCGATTTGTGTGACCAGCAGTCGAGGTGCGTGGGGGGAAAGTTCTGCGGCGGGGCGAGGAATCGAACTGAGCATTTTTCTTAAAATCTCAATTCTCGCTTCGCGGGATTGAACCATGGCTTCTTTTAGCAACTGGGTGCTGATACCGCGGATCTTAAGGTCCAGCTGAATCCCGGTGATCCCGTTTTGAGTACCGGCGACCTTGAAATCCATGTCGCCAAAGTGATCTTCGGTTCCCAAGATGTCGGTTAGCAGAACGTATCGATCGCCCTCCAGTACCAAGCCGATGGAGATCCCGGCAACAGGATTACGAATTTTGACGCCAGCCGACATCAGCCCCA
>JBGTHU010000453.1:0-5089 GCA_041745975.1 Mariniblastus sp. | reverse complement strand
GCGTGGCGGCGTCGAGTTGGTTCCGTCCGCAGTATTCCCGAGTGGCTCCCTTGCCCCATGTGTTGGCGGCGGCGATGCAAACAAAATCAGGATGCCGTTTGGCGATCATGTTTGATTTGCGTTTGGGGAGTGAGAGCGAGTCGCCAGCGAGCGCCGCGTTGAGGGCTCCCATGACTTGTTCGTTCCCCATGTCCATTTCGTCCAGCAGGAAGACCCCGCCGTTTTCGTAGGCTTGCGTGAACGGGCCGTCGACCCATTCCATTTTCATGCCGTCCACAATGTCCAGGCGTCCGAACAGGTCGGCTGCGGTCATTTCATCAAAGCAGCTTGTGAAGTAGAACGGACGGCCGAGTGCTCGGGCGATCTGATCGGCGACGTGTGTTTTGCCACATTGCGTTGGGCCTGCCATGAAAATGTTTTCGCCGATGCTGGCAAGTTTTAGCAAGGTTTCAAACTCCTCAATGAACAGTTCGTCCTGAAGCGTTTGGGTTGTGACCTGGTTGCCGTTGTTAATCTTGATCTCGGTGACTTGCGGCTGGGCTTCTTGCAGCTGCTTGACGATCCCTTTCAATCGTTGGATCTCGTTGTCGAGATCGCTGATTCCGTTTGCGTGTTCGTTGGTTTCAAACGCGATGTTTTCGACTCGTGTTTCAATATGATCAATCCTTGCGAGCGTGGCCGTGTCGACTCCGGCCGACCCGTGTTTGTCGGTGTCGACGCAGGTGGCGTGAACCCAGCTGTTCTTGCCGGTGAGCGGCGAGGTGATTTGAGCGATGACGGTTCCTTTCGGAATCGGCTTGCCGCAGCAGAGACAGGCTTGACGATCCCGAGCAGCGATTCGCTTGGGGATTAAGCTTGTTGATTTGGCTTGACCGTTGGTGGTGGTTTTTGGTGCGTTGTTAATTGTGATGGGCATTGGATTTCCTTGTTGGTTTGTGGGATTGAATCCCGGTGGTTTAAGTAATCAAAAGTTAATTTGATTGGTGAGCTTCTAACTTCGTTAAAAACCCGGCTGTACGTCAAACGTTGCAAGTGGCTCATCTCGGCCTGCAAACTCAATTTTGAAATTTTTTTGGAATTTTTTTTGCCGTTTTTCGGGTTGGGGACTTGTTTGAAAACTGCGTTTTTGGATGACAGTTTGAAAACTCTTAGTTGGTGGTGGTTGGTGGCGAAACGTTGGGGGGGAGGTTGGTGGTGGTGCCAGGGCTTCTGATTGAAACCCCGGCTTTGGGCTAGCGAGTCTTAGGACTTGTAATCGCGAATCGATAATGACTTCCATTCATTGCGGGCATCGTCGTATCCAACGATTATGTGATCGAGAACCTCAATCCCCATCAGCGTTCCAATGCTTGTCAGTTTTTCTGTGACTTGAAGGTCAGCTTGGCTGGGAGTCAGTACACCGCTGGGGTGGTTGTGCACTAAGAGGATCGCGGCTGCATTTTGTAAAATCGCTGGAGCAAACACCTGTCGGGGATGAACTAATGAAGCATCTAAGGTGCCTTCTGTGATCACGACCCATCCGATCGGATTGTATTTCGTATCGAGTGTAATAATCGCAAACTTTTCTCGTGGCGAGTTTTGCATAGTGCTTTGCGAGATATCTTCAGCAAGTTTTCGTGCGATCTCTGTTCCAGTTACCGAGCCATTTTGTAATTGGTACGGAATCGATCCAGAACGTACTAACTCGACTTGGTATCGAGGGCACCACTGATCGGCGATCGTCGGTGGTTGGGGTTGAATTGGAGTGTCGACGCAGGTCGCGTGAACCCAACTGTTCTTGCCGGTGAGCGGCGAGGTGATCTGAGCAATGACGGTTCCTTTCGGAATCGGTTCACCGCAACAGAGGCAGGCTTTGCGATCGCGGGCAGCGATTCGCTTAAGGATTAAGCTTGTTGATTTGGCTTGACCGTTGGTGGTGGTGATGGGCATCGTTTGGTTTCCTCGTTGGCTTGTGTTTGGGGTTGGTTACTCGGTGATGAAGCTCTGGACGATCTTTTGGCGTTCGATCAATTTGAGCAGTTCAACTTTCGCCTCATGAGCTTCCTTGAGAATGCCGTCCATAAAGTTCATCCAGCTGATACTGCATGGTTTGCCATCGATCATGTGCTGGGCGTCTTGAACGGCGTCTTGGCTTTTGCGAAGCATCGTTTCGGCTGTGCGTTGAAGCCGTCGTTGAGCGTCTTCGATTTGATAAGCAAGTCGATCCAGTTCCATTTCAATTTTGTTGGTGTTGATAGTTGCCATCGTTTGGTTTCCTCGTTGATTGGTGGGTGGGGTTGGGGCCGGGGCTTCTGGTTGAAACCCCGGCTGCGGTTTGGTCGTTTGTTTTATACCTCGGCGATTGGCAGCCAGTGCAAAACCTCAAGCTCGATTTCACCATCTTCAGTTAACCAATCGTTTCCTTTTTCATTCGTGAAACCGATCCAATATTTCGGTTTGTCTTTACTGTTTAGCGGCCGACCGAATACCACTACATTGCAAAATGGCTTTGGTAGCTTCTGAAGCTCGTTCGGCCAGCGGGTGGTGCGTGTGATTGTTTGCGGTGTGTTGTTAATTGTGATGGGCATTGGATTTCCTCGTTGGTTTGTGGGATTGAATCCCGGCGTTTGAATAATCAAAAGTTAATTTGATTGGTGAGCTTCTAACTTCGTTAAAAACCCGGCCGTACGTCAAACGTTGCAAGTGGCTCGTCTCGGCCTGCAAACTCAAATTTGAAATTTTTTTGGAATTTTTTTTGCCGTTTTTCGGGTTGGAGGCTCATTTAAAAACTGCGTTTTTGGATGACAGTTTGAAAACGTGAAAAACGTAATTGCTGAGAGGATCAAGGCGGTAGAACGCGCAGAATGTTTGAAGACCGTTGGTGAGACCTTTGCCAATGGCCGATGGAAATGAGATACCACTAAACCGCACCGCGTCAGATTTTGCGTTGCTGCCTGGTGGTGGTGATGATGCTGGCGAGCTGTTCGACATCGGCGAAGCGGTCGAGTTGCAGCGATCGAAAGGTTGCCTGAAGTTGAAAAATGTCCGCTCCCATTAAATGTTCCCAAGCGAGATGATTGCTATGTTGCTGTAGCAATTTTTGGTACATCCGGTGGGCAGTCACGACACGATATCGAAACATCTTGCTTAGATTGGCATGGTGATTGAGTTCGAGATTGATTTCAATCGAACGGGCCAGAGCGAGATACCATGAGTAGACGCGGACTCGGGAGGGCGGAAACGTGTTTTCGTAGCTTCGCGTGAGCGTGATCGCATGGAAGTGCTGCTGGAGCTGCGGCAACTGGTAGCCAACCCAAACTTCTTTGATAAAGTTGACTTGCGGGCCGAGGGCGATTGGCAACACCTCGTCTACTTGGCTTTGAGAAGGACTGGCTGCAATGCTGGCGATCGCTGGCTCGGCTTCGCAGCCAAACACTTTTGCCAAAACGTCAAAATGGTCAAGGTTGCAGATAGGGTTTAATGGTTCCTTGGCGGTCGCATGCGTTACCAATTGCGTTGAAGACTTCAGGAGGCAATCCGCGAACCAGTCGCTACCACTGCTGGGCATGGCGGCGATCAACAGTTTGTTTTGAGCTTGAATCATTTTCTAATGGCGGTTGGTGATGTTCGCTTGACAGCAATTGACATGGCGGGTTTGCCTTTGTCTTTCTTGCCAAAGCGGCCTTTCTTTTTCGTTTGAACATATTGCCCGCACCGTTTCTCTAACTCGGCTGTCGCTCGGTTGAATTGGTCTTGGTCGAGAATCCCGACATTCCCTCCTTTGCCGGAAAAGACAGGGCCATGGTAAAACACATATCGCATGTCACATAACAGGATGCGATCGTCCTGGAGAGTTCGAAGCGTAAAGTCAGCGTCGGCTCGACCCCAACAGGATGGCTCGAAACGCCGATTGCGGGCTGGCCCGCCGATGATCATCGTGCAGCTGATCGGTGCGACAAGCCGAAATGGATAGGCGGTCGGCTTGATCATGGCGTCGTTCTGGTTACGGCTGAAGCAACCGATACCGAGGTCGAGATCGGCCAAGCAGACGATTTGGTTTTCTAGTATCCAGGCGATTTGTTCCGGGTCGGTGATCCGCTGTTTTTTAATTCCGATCTGAGTTTCAACGTATTGCAGGTCGTCATCAATTTGAACTTGATACGGTTCGTCAAACGTGTCGAGCAACCAATTGCGAATACCAACGACTGTGGTTTGCTGGTGGGTGACCAGTTGTTCGGTCGGAACGTGGCGTTGGTAGTCGGCCAGTTCGGATTCGTGGACGACCACCGTAGCGGAAGGGAGAAGGCGCAGAACGTGCTTCATTAAATGAGTCCGTTTCCGCGAGGGCACAATGATACGGTAAGAGAGTTCGCCGGTCAGGCTCATTGACGTTTCCTCGATTTGGGGGCTTTTTTGCTTGCTGGAGCTGGGGGAGCTTCCAGCAACGGATCGATCGGGACGAGTCCGCTCGTATCGCCCTGCGAACTTCCGTTCTTGAGCAGCTTGATTAAATGGCCGGCATCAATCGCCCGACCGACCCCAATCTGTTTTTTGCTACGGCCGTAGCGGACTGTTTTTAGCTTGAGCAGATCATGCAAGATGTTCCAATCGTGTGTGTTGCGGGCCAGAACGATCACGTAGTCATAATGTTCATGGGGCAGCAGTTCCATTTGATTGACCTCGGTGCCCTCCTCCGCTTCACCGCCAGCCGGTTCGACATCCAGACCCAACAGAATCAAATCTGCGTTCTTGCTGAGCGAGGCGTCGTCCAGATCGAGCGTGTTGAGTAGTTCAAACAGCTTGATGTCGTTGACGGTTCCACGTTGGCCAATTTGGTCATAAAAGGCAAGGAGTTTTTGGGCTTCTTGCCGGGTTACGTCCAGTACAACACAGGGGATCGGCGTATCGTCCTCGCTGGCGAATTTCGTACGCATCTCGCCATCGACAAGCTCGTACTTGCCATCTTCATTGACGAAAACCATGCAAACACCGGCAAATCCAACCTCGGCGAGCAGTCCGATAAAGAAATCGATTTGCTCGGATGGGTGCTCGTGCCAGTTGGCTGGATTGCAGACGATCTCAGAGGGTTTAAGTCTGATCAAATCCTTAA
>JBGTHU010000452.1:0-11037 GCA_041745975.1 Mariniblastus sp. | reverse complement strand
ATCGGTTGCAGCCGATTGCGTGGATCGGCCTCGACATAATGCACTCGGGGTTCGGCGACCCGATTCGTCTGGAATGCAATCAAATAATCGCGGTTGGGTGCCCACAGCCCATGGGCAGTGCCTTCGGGATAGTCCTCTCGATTAAATTGCATGGAAACCAGACGAGCCCGACTGGCGTCGCGTTGGAAGCTATTCTCTTCGGTTCCATCTTCGGTCAATTGAATTTCTTTACCATTTTCACCGTTTTCACCGTTTCTTTCGATCAACCATAGATTGTGATCCCGGACAACGACGTCCCATGGTTGTCGCTCACGATTGCGATTGCCTATCGGAGGAGTTCCCCTTGGTTGAGGTGCTCGCTGCCGATTGCGACCCCGCGGCCGTTGTTGAGTCTCGCGTTGGACGTCATCAATCACTTGTTGGTCAATCGGGAATTCGGTTTGCTGGTTGGTGGCGACGAAACAGCCCAATGACTTCTCTCCCTGTTTGAGCAACCAGACATGCCCTTCATAGGTAGCAATACCCCACGATTTTTCCGGTTCAATTTCCGCATATTGAATCGGTTCTCCCTGGCGATCGATCCAGTAGACTTCGATAGCAGTTGGCAATTGATTTCGAATTTCGATATCGGTTGAACCCCCGGTGTCGCTTGACGCCCGGGGGGGGAGAAACAGAAACGATTGCGGTGTGTCGTTTGCGGGCAATTCAATTGTGGTCAGCTTTTCCGATGCTCGCTCCCAAGTAAAACGTCCCCCCTGATCCAAACCGATGACCAGTTCGGTACCTGTTGCAGACATTTCAATACTCTTGATGGGCAACCGATTCGGTCGCACGGTCTGTGAGAGTAATTCTGACAACTGAGAGGCCATTTTCGCATGATCAAAGGCTGGCAGTCGCTGGCCCTCTTGAGCATCAATGATCAAGAATTCAGTCCGTCGATCTTCAATTTGAACTCGGTACCAAAATCCATTGCCATCGGCAAACCAGTTTGCCTCGATTTGCTCACGTTCGACAGTTGGCCGTTGCCAGGCGAGCGAACCATTGGAATTTCCCCACAGACAAAATGACGTGACAAGAATAAAGGCCGCGATCCTGTTCGCCGATACCGCACATTGATTTTTCGCCATGGTCCCAACATTCAAATTTAATTTACAACTTGGACAAAACTGATTGAAACTGATTGAAACGAATCAAGCAGATGAAATGGTGGAATGATTGCCGCAATGTCGCGGTGATCCCTCGCCACATTTTGTTCCAGCCCATTCTGTCAACGATCGAGTGGGAAATCAAGCAGTCGGTTAGACATCATCGGGGCAGCGTGTTTTTTTTCGCAGACCATAAATGATTGGTGCCATTCCCGCACGGCCTGGCCATCAACGGTTCGGATATCTGTTTGGATTTTAACGGTCTCGGACATCGGCTACCTATTTCCATTCAATGGCTCTATAATTTCTGGCATTATCTGATTGACACCTTTCAGCGTCTAGATTTTCCCCTGGTGGGGAAGGCCAGTGACAAATGCCTATGACAATTCCCCCCGAAACTTCGATCCCATCCTCATCGTATCCGATTGACCTGAGCTCGTTTGTGCAATTGTTCTATGACGATCAAGCTTCCGAGCGATGTCTGGGTCGCTTTGAGAAATGTACCGTTGAGTCAATGCCAGCTCACGTTCAACGGCTGCTGGCGCATGAGCATCACATGACGGTGACAGTGGAGCAACATTTTAACGCTGAAGTCGAATTGAAGGTACTGCAAAGCCAGCACACTGGCGAGACATACTGGCGAAAGATTGTGCTGACTCTTCGCGATAGTGCTCGGGTTGCCATGTTTGGTTTGGTGCGAATAGACTTAAAAATTTTAGACGCCCCAATACGAAACGCGATCCGAGATCAACAGGCTCCGCTGGGTCGAATTTTGATCGAGAATGATGTTTTGAGAAAGGTCCGCTTGGTCGATCTCTATCGGATAGAACCGGGCGAGGATTTATTGGCCTGTTGGCCACGCCCATCAAGTGAGAGATCGGCAGATACCGCAAATGGTCCGAAATCCTCTTCGTTGGCTCCTATCGATCTTGCCGCGCTATCGACAGCCTCGACAGCCTCGACAGCCTCGACAGCCTCGACAGCCTCGACAGCCTCGACAACCTCTGTCGATGGGGCTCGAGCACCAACGCACGGCCCTTGCTGTTATGGACGGACGGCGTTAATCTATTGTGACCATCGACCGGTCATTGAATTATTAGAGATTGTCGACGGACAAATCGAAACGTAAACGTTTGAGCATCAAGTGAAATACGTGATTATCTTAGCGGTGTCGATTTTATTAATCGCTCATCAAGACTATTGGAACTGGAATAACCCATCAATGGTATGGGGCTTTCTTCCGTTCGGATTATTTTACCATGTAATTATCTCCTTGTTAGCTGCGCTGTTGTGGTTGCTGACCGTAACGTTGGCTTGGCCGGTAAGCTTTTCTGAGGGTTCGTCGAAAAGGTACGCTGAGCCTCAGGCAGCAGTCGGGACTGCGGGAGAGAGAGATGAATGAACCATTACTCAATCCGGGCCAGATTCGTTTGTTGGTGATCTTGATCTACATGTTGATTTTGTTGGCGATGGGGGTTTTGGCAAGTCGCTTGTTTCGAGGGACCAAGCAAGATTTCTTGTTGGCCAGCCATTCGATTGGCCCTGTGCTGCTGCTGCTTTCATTGTTTGGCACGACCATGACCGCGTTTGCATTGGTTGGATCAACGGGTGAGGCTTATCGGAAGGGGATTGGGATCTACGGCTTGATGGCTTCAGCCAGCGGCATTGTCCACTCGTTATGTTTTTTTCTGATTGGAATCAAATTGTGGAAGTTCGGTCGGCGTCATGGACACTTGACTCAAATTCAATATTTTCGTGACCGGCTGGATAGTCCGTTAATTGGCTTTTTGTTGTTTCCTTTCTTGGTCGGTTTGACGATCCCCTATTTATTGGTGGGAGTGATCGGCGGCGGAGCCGTTATTCAGGGGATGACCAGTGGCGCTTTTCCCGCATGGTTTCCTGTTTTGGACGGCAATGGGCAGGCGACGCCGGCTCACGGTGCATTGCCTGAGTGGTTGGGGTCGGGTTTGATTTGTCTGGTGGTGGTCAGTTATGTATTTATTGGCGGCATGCGAGGAACGGCTTGGGCAAATGGCTTTCAAACATTGGTGTTTGTGATTCTGGGCGTAGTCACGTTCGTGTTGTTGGCTTTTAAATTGGGAGGAGAGGCAGATTTATTGGCCAGTATGCGAGCGGTTACCGAGCGAGTGGACGTCAAGTATTTAACACGTGAAGGAATCCCGCCGACCTACTTTTTAAGCTACCTGTTGATCCCGTTGTCGGCTGCCATGTTTCCTCACCTGTTTCAGCACTGGTTAACGGCACGTTCGGCGGAGACGTTCAAGTTGGCGGTAGTTTGCCATCCTTTGTTCATCTTGGTTGTTTGGCTGCCTTGTGTGATGTTGGGAATTTGGGCGACGACGTTAGAATTGCCGCCTTCGGTGGCCGCAAATCAGAATCAAATTTTGCCTTATTTGGTGGCCTCTCAACTAAGTCCACTGTTGGCCGGATTATTGACAGCCGGCATCTTGGCAGCGATCATGTCTTCACTTGACAGTCAATTTCTCTGTTTAGGTTCTATCTTTACCAACGACGTGGTCGATCGTTTTCTTGGCCGAAATCGGTTGTCGGATCGTAGTATCGTTTGGATTACACGTGGCTTCGTGGTACTGATCGTCGGTGTAACGTATTGGATCAGTCTCAGTAAGCATCCTTCGATTTTTTCATTGGGGGTTTGGAGCTTTTCCGGTTTCGCCGGTTTGTTTCCGGTTGTCTTCGCGGCGTTGTATTGGCAACGTTTGACCGAAGCGGGAGCGATCTCATCGATTATGGCGACGGCCGGGAGTTGGTTGATTTTGTTTCGTGCCTCCAACTGGGGTGCCAACAAGGAATTTGTCGTCACACTACCGGGATCGGAATGGCCGTTTCATCCCGTGGTGCCTATTTTTGCCTGCTCCGTGTTTGCGCTGTTGGTCACGACTTGGCTGACCAAACCGCCAGGACAATCGGTTTTGAATCGGTACTTCGATTAATTTGTGCTGGGGGATCGCAATTTAGCCAATTTGCGGCGGTATCGTGTCGGTAACGGCACTCAAATACAATGGCTTTTGAATATGGTTTTCTTTAGGTACGAGTCGTTTGACTGCCAAGGCCAGCAAATCGCGGCGGCTGATCTGACCCAATAGTTTGCCGTTTTCCACGATCGGAATTCGTCGATAGGGGGAATTGAGAAACGATTCAGCGATTTCTAACATGTCAACGGCCAAGGTTTTTGTCAGTGCATGGCGATCCAGAAAGTCGCCAATTAATCGCGGTTCCATTTTTTCTTGTGGCCCATCGTGTTGGCGGGTTTGAGGAAGCTGCTCCGCTAATTGACTGGCGATGAGGTATTCACTACGAATGACGTCTCGTCGGCTGACTTGTCCAGCCAGTTTTTCTCCGTGCAGGACTGGCAGTCGCCGGTAGGGGGTATGTAAAAAAATGGTGATCGTATCGTGCAGGTTTTGATCGCTGTCCAGTAATCGATTGCGATCGAGGTTCATGTATCGGGAAACTTGGCTGCCAGGGATACTTTCATATAAGCCTCCCATGACGACTTGCATCGCCGTTTTTTCGGAAAACACCCCCAGGTAATTTCCCGACTGGTCATCCAATACAGGTGCTCCCGAGATCCGGTGAGCCAGTAATTTGTCAATCGACTCGAATACATTGTCGTGTGGCGAAAGGGTAATGATTTTTTGATTCATAAACTCTTTCACCGACGGAACATGCCGACCATAATCTGCCGCGTCATCCACCCAGCCAACCAGAGCGCTTAAGCAACATTTTTCACTGAATACACCTAGATAGTTCCCTCCCTTATCAACCACCGGTGCCCCAGATATTTGGTTCTGAAGTAACCGATAAATGCCATCCAATACAGGCATCTCCGGTTTTAGGGTGATTAATTTCTCTCGCATGATTTCTTGAGCCGTAGGCAATTTAGTGGAAATAGCCATGATAATCTCCTTTGTAGAAAGCGAATGGGGTAGATAGAGAAAACTTTTGTTCGGTGCTGATCCCGTGACTCCTATTTATTTTAAGCCAGCTCAAACGATTTTTTCAGTGAAGTCTGTTATTCTGATTCTATCCGACGTTAGTGTCGGGTGTCAAAGGAATTTCTGTGATAGATAATGAGAGAGTAGCACAATGAGCCTTGGTCGTGAGACAGCCAAAAATGAACCATGCGAGCCGATTGTGCTGCAATCGGAGAATGAACACGAATGGAACATTGTTGTCCAATTTGCGGTCTTTTTGCTATTTCTTCCGATGATTTGCTCGTTTTTTATTCGCAGAAGCAGTCTGTCACCAATCGACCTAAATCGTTTTCTGGTCTAAAATAAACGTTATCAAGCTTTGTTACTAATAAGGGGGGCAGTCCCTCGTCCGGCGTCGTGATAAACAAAGGGTCTTTCCTCCTTTTGAAAACAAAGTCCTGGCAAACACAAATTTCCTATGTTGGGACTCTTGGGGGTGATAAAATCCAATCCCCGTTAAAAGCATCACCATGTGTGGGAAATAGGTAAAACAATCTCGTTGATGGGCTCGACTCTCTGATCGGCCTATCTTTGAGATCGATTGATTTTGAACAACAGAAAGGTGTCCAATGTCGTTACATGAAGACCAAGTCCGCGAGGCCTTGAAAAAAGTCATTGATCCCGAACTATTCATCAACATCGTGGATCTGGGTTTGATTTACGTTGTCGATGTCAAGCCTCAGGCCGAGCAACCCGATCGGTATGATATTCACATTGAAATGACCATGACCAGTCCCATGTGTCCTGCCGGTCCTCAGCTGGTATCCGAAACAAGAAAATATGCTGGTGAATTGGAAGGTGTCGAAAGCGTGGAAGTCAAAGTGGTGATGGACCCACCGTGGACTCAAGATATGATGACCGATGACGCTCGGGATCAACTGGGAATTTTTTAAGTTCGTCGGATTTTCTTGCCGCTCGGATCACCTCGTTTTAATCAATTTAGGAATCGTGCAATGAGTTTTACAACTCCCGCTCAACCGAAGACAGAAACCACTTCGGCAACCGACCCGTTACGGTTGATTGATGTTGATTACATTCAATTTTATGTTGGAAACGCCAAGCAAGCGGCCTTCTTTTACGCCCATTCGTTTGGTTTCGAAATTGAACAAATCTCCGATTTAACGACTGGGGTTCGGGATTCGGCAACTTACTTATTAACCCAGGGCAACATCCGTTTTCTGCTGACCAGCGGCTTGACCGGCGATCATCCGGCTAACCAAGAGGTCGCCTTGTATGGCGATGGAATCAAAGACATTGCCTTTACCGTTGATGATGCGGAAGCGGCCTACCATCAGGCGATTGCCAACGGTGCTCAATCGGCGTACGAGCCGTTCGAAACGACGGATGACCGTGGTGCCGTGATCAAGGCGGGTATCCATACTTTCGGTCGAGTGATCCATAGTTTTGTGTCGCGTCGGGGAGGCTATCAACGCGAGTTGGCCAATGCCAAGGGCAATCCCTTTCTACCCGGTTTTTCGGTGCTGACCGATTTGCCCATCAATGAATACAACCGCAAGCACCCGACGGGACTGTTCTACATCGATCATTGCGTTGGGAACGTAGAATTGGGGAAGATGGATGTCTGGGTGAAATGGTATGAAGACGTCTTGGGTTTCAAATTGTTCAAGCATTTTGACGACAAGGATATCTCGACCGAATATTCCTCGTTGATGTCGAAAGTGATGGATTCCGGTCGCGAATTGATTAAAATCCCGATCAATGAACCGGCACCAGGGCTGCACAAAAGCCAAATACAAGAATACCTCGATTGGCATAATGATACGCCGGGAATTCAACATCTGGCTCTGCTGACGAAGGACGAGATCGATACCGTGGGCCAATTGCGAAAACGGGGCGTCGATTTCCTAAATATTCCCGACTCCTACTACGATATCGTTTGGGAGCGAGTCGGCGAAATTGCGGAAGATATCGACAGCGTCAAAGACTTGCGGGTGTTAGTTGATCGAGACGATAAAGGTTACTTGCTGCAAATTTTCACCAAGCCCTTGCAAGACCGCCCCACCTTGTTCTTCGAGGTCATTTGCCGACGCGGCAGCGAGTCGTTCGGCAAAGGTAACTTCAAAGCCCTGTTCGAATCTTTGGAGTTAGAACAGCGTCGCCGTGGCAACCTTTGACGCTTCGATGAGCGGCAGATCGAAATTCACATGAGGTTACGTTAATTTTAATCTACCGCTTGCCTCAAATTTTATTGCTGACGATTTTTTCGACCAATTGTCCTCGGTTGTTCACATCAGGGCTGAGATCCACCGTGCTGAATTGAATTCAAGGCGGGTTCGATTCAATTTAATTCAACCTGTCTGGGCGACATCAAATAACCGATCAAATCACGAACTTCCGTTTCGGTCAAACCCTGCAACAGTCCATCGGGCATCGCCGAGTACGATGACTCTTTGATTTGCTCAATTTCATCTAAGGCCAGTGTCAACATTTCGGTAGCGGTGCGCAACACCAATTTGCCTTCGCGTTTGCTGACGACCAATCCATTTAAGACTCGGCCATCATCCAACTGCAATACGCTCATCCGATATTCCTTGCCGACAACGGCACTGGGATCGAGAATGTTCTCCAGCAAATACTCCAGGCTCGAGCGTTGGGCACCGGTTAAATCAGGCCCCACATGCTCCCCGTTGCCGAACAATTGATGGCATCCCGCACAGGTCTTGTCGTAAATACGACGACCATTAACCAAGTCAGCAGCCGTTATCCGGGCGGGGGTTAGCGTTGCCGTCCAGTGCTCAATCTCCTGACGACGTTGAAGATCTGAATCTCGCAATTCACCCCATACTTCGGATAATAATTGATTTAACATCTCGTCCTCATGGGCCTTGATTTGTCGAGCCTGAGTGGCGGAGAGTTCCGTCGCTGGCATTCGAGTTGGATTTTCCGCCATGGCCTCCAATAATTGCCGCGTGGAAGCAGGCCGGGAAACGAGTGTCTCGATCACTCGTACACGATCGTCCGGCAAAAAATTGTGATATCTTTGAATCAGCCGACTGGCGACTTCAGGTTCGTCAAACAGTGCCAACCCTTGAAGCGCCGTCGTGTTCAGACCGCGCTCTCCCAGTACGCTCTCACAAATTTTACGTAAGTACTCTGGACGAGCCCGAATCAGGGTGACCAATGCCGATTGCCTGGTCGGCATGTCAATCGATTTGTCGGTGACAATCGCCCGTAGTTCCTCCAGGGCTTTTCCGTCACCGAACAAGACCTCCAGTTCCCGCAAAATATCACGTTGCTCCGCAACGACCGATAATTGACTGAATCGCTCCCAATTGACCGGTCGCGGTGCTTTTCGCAATCCCTTAAAGGCGTCGTTGATTCCTAACAAAGTTTCTCGCTGTGCCGACTGCGACATTGTGGAACTGCGTTGTAGCAACAACTCAAAATTTTCAGCCAGTCGATCAGATTGAGATGCCAGCATTCTTGCGATCCAGCGATTCACTTGCGGCCATTTTGACGATGCGGCAAGCTCAACCAAATCCGTTGGCATTGCGATACCCACCGGAATCAAACCATACCATACCAACAATGACAACTCTTCCTGATCGGCGAATTCTTCCCGACTAATTAACAATCTCGCCAGCCCCGTTCTTTCTCTCACTGGCAAACGTTGGAGAGTGGAGGCCAAAGTGCGAATTACCAACCCTGACGCATCCTCCCGAGCCATCCCGTGAAACAACTCCAATGTTCGTGGATCACACGTTTCAATGATTTGTGGGTTTTCCCCGGTCAGCCAATCGATAGGCCAGCGATCTGAAAGTAATCGAATTGCCCACACACGGATAGATTCGTCAGGGTGGTCAGCCAATTCGCGAAGTCGAGATGGGGTTAACTGTCCAGCTTGATAGTCTTTCCAAATCCTTGGCAGTTCACCGTCCCCTTGCAAGCAGATCGGTTTTTCAAACGAGGCCAACGGCCGTTGCAGTCGTGGCTGACCTTCGCCCACTTCATTCCCATGATACTGAAGTTTAAAGATTCGACCGCTGGTGCGATGAACTCCGGTGTGTTCGTGACATTCTCCAGTATCGCTCCAGTCGATCAGATAAACCTGGCCATCGGGTGCTACCGACAAGTCGATGCCTCGAAAAAAGGGGTCTTGAGAGATTGCCAAATCGGGTTCATGTTGGCCAACATAACCACTCAGCGTTCGTTCTAAGCGATCAACGTTAATTCTCATCCCATGCATGTTGATCGTCATCAACTTATTTTGATACTGTTGCGGCCAATCGGTTCCCTGAAGAATCAACATGCCGACATGAGCATGGCCACCTCCATAATCGTTCGCTTTGCCGTCTCGGCTCTCCATCCAATTCTTGCCGACATCAAAATGATAGTGATCAGCAATGGTGTCCATCCGTTGGTAAACGAATGGATTGATGCTTTCGCCGAACGATTCCTTAAAGTGAGAACCGGGGGTTCCATGCCAAAGATGTCCGATCACCGTATTGATGAAAAACAGTTCCCCGTTCTGATCCCAGTCATGCCCCCAGGGATTCACGGTGCCGTGGCACAATACCTCAAACGTTTTGTCAACGGGATGAAATCTCCAAATTCCACCGATTATCGGCACTCGCAGTTCATCGGGAGTTCCGGGGATACCGATTTTGCCCGGGCAGGAATGGCCGCAGCGTCCGTACAACCAGCCATCGGGACCCCATTTCAACCCATTGGCAAAATTGTGGTAATTGTCTTGAGCCACCAGAAAGCCATCCAGCATCACCTGCGGGGGGCCGTCTGGTACGTCGTCCTGATCGCTATCAGGAAAGAAGAGAAGTTGGGGCGGACACATCAACCATACACCTCCCTGCCCGACCTCCAATCCGGTCAACATTTGGACGTTGTCCGTAAACACCTTGCGAGACACGATCGGTCTCAAGTCGTTCAGATCGGAATTATTTCTGCCCGTGTTATCCTTCGACAGATCGGGGTAATCAAACCCATCGAAGATCAACACACGATCTCGCAGCGACAGATCAAATCGTTGGGAGCGATCGGAGTAGGTGTAATTTTCGGCAATCCACAGACGTCCCCGTTTGTCCCAAGTCATTGCGATTGGGTTTTGAACATCAGGTTCCGCGGCAACCAAAGCAACCGAAAAACCTGGCGGGCACTGAAAAGTCGCCGCCGCTTCCTCTGGAGGCATTGGCTCAAGTTCGCTGGTCTCGTTATTAGTTGGAGTGGGAAACGGCGAGTCCTGCCAAGCCAGCACGCCCGACAACGTTAATCCAATAAAGAATAAAATGTTCGAGATCATCTTAAGCCTGGAGATTCGATCGTTGTAGGAGGAACGGTACACGCCTTCCGGTTCCGGTTGAATTCAACTCGGGGAATCAATCATCGGCAACGCATAAAAAATTGCCGAACTTATTGAGCTTCCATTTTTCCTCGGCGATCGATCGGTTCGACCAAGGTAGCTTTTAAGTAATCAGCATTCAAGCGGCCAATATTTGCGATACTGATCCCTTTAGGGCATTGAGCTTCACATTCGGCGTAATTGCGGCAGGAGCCAAAACCTTCTTCCTCCATCTGGTCGACCATGTCCTTGGCTCGCCGAAATCGCTCGGGTTGCCCCTGCGGCAATAATCCTAAGTGAGTCGCTTTGGCGGAGACGAACAACATCGCTGATCCGTTGGGGCAAGCGGCAACGCAAGCACCACAACCGATACAAGTAGCGGCATCGAGTGCCTGTTCTGCAACCTCGGGGGCGACGGGCATTGAATTGGGTTCCGGCTTGGGACCGGAATGGTTGCTAATGTAGCCGCCAGATTGAATGATCCGGTCGAAAGCACTGCGGTCAACCACCAAGTCCCGGACGACAGGGAAGGCTCGCGAACGCCACGGTTCAACGTAGATAT
>JBGTHU010000451.1:0-5258 GCA_041745975.1 Mariniblastus sp. | reverse complement strand
GGACATCTTGTCCGATTGGTTGTGGGGGGAATTCATTCGTTTCATCTTTTTGAATTCGTTTTTATGGGCCCCGTCACGAGTACCATTGCGGTCGATACTTGCCGTGCATTGTTTTTTTCCAACTGGGCCGATAGGTGAATCGGACACATGGCATCTCGTGGGAACATTTCGGACAGCGATACGTTTTCCGCATCGGTTGCAATTCAGCCTCTTCTCTCGCCAAACCAATCGCTGAAGACCAATCCAATTGACCGGTTGCCAATCGTTCGCCACTTGCAGTTGATTCGCCGCTAAAGAATGATTCGCCGCTTGCAGTTGATTCGCCAGTTGAAGATGATTCAGATGATGCACCGGATGGGTTTGACTGGTCGGTTGAAGTTGATTCGCCTGCTTGTTCGTTATGAATCACTGCGTCGTCGGAAACCGGATGGCCGTCTGCCGCTTCGGGCATCCCATTTTCATCAGTAAGGACTTCGATACTTATTACGGGTCAAAATTATGGATTCAAAAAAATGTCGACGCGGATTCTACCGTTTTGTTACCGTTTTGCGGATTCGTGCTACCGCTGAAAGTTGCGAAAACACAGAAAAAATACAACAGTTTGCAAACGGTATAAACTTGGTTATAATCACGTTTTTACGCGGAAAATTAAGGGGAAAGCCGTTGTTTTTTTGTTGCTTCAGGTTCTAGTGGCCGCAAGGTCGTGGAGGTTCAAGTCCTCTCATCCGCATTCTCTTTTTTTCCAGGGATTTTGAGCTTATTGGCTCTCCCCTGTCTTTCCTTTCGCCCCTGATTCCAATCGTTCATTGGTCCATCAGTGGCAAATCAGTGGCAGCGTTGAATTTACGTTGGGAGTTCGTCGAGTGACGAACCTTACGAATTTCCATACGTTCAAGGTTTTTCAACGAAAGGTCACTGTCATGGCTTGGATTCAACAAGACCCCTCCGGGAACTTCCACATCAGTTTTCGCTTCGGTGGAAGAAAATTCAAAAGATCACTAAAAACCGATCTCGAACGACACGCTAAATTGAGCAAACTGCGGTTGGAGGAAATGATTTCGCTTATCGAAGCCGGAAGGATCGAACTGCCTCCCAATATCGATATTCCCACGTTTCTCCTCTGCGAAGGAAAATTGGACGGTAGGATCGCCGAAGAACGGGTGTAACAACGACTCCAAACCTCGACTTTAACTCGGCCTAAAACAACCAGGTTTTCCGTCAGAGCCGGGGCGCTGACACTTTCGACAGATTTTGATTCGAACTTAGAAAACCAACCAATAGGATTCTGGTGATCCCAAATTACTGTACGAGTGACGTGGCAAGGTGAAGCCGGTTTCTGTTGATTGCGAAATTCCGCCAGCCTTTACGGATAGACAACGGATCGACATGAGTAAATCGACGCGAATGGTGACGGTTTGCGTTGGGGTTGAGTTGTTCCTGAAAATAGCGCTGAAACCACGCTTCCACCGAGATGAACGCGGCGGGGAGCGCGTGCGGCGCGCGAGAGAATTATTCTCACGCGGCGATTGAGATTTGGGTATCTTGCGACAATTGCTACGGGCGTTTAGGATTTTAGCATTCATTTTACAGCAAGAGGAAAATTCAGTCATTCAACAGCGAAACACAAAAGATGATTATCGGGTGTGTCAAAGAACGAACTGCGGGGGAAAAGAGGGTGGCGGTTAGTCCCCTTTCGATAAAAAAATTAATAGATTTGGGATATCAGGTCATGGTGGAAAGCGAAAGTGGTCTAACCGCGAATTTTCTCGATGAACATTTTGTTCACGCCGGTGCCCAAATCGCTGATTTAGAGACCGTGCTCCGATCGGCTGATATCTTGATTAAAGTCAATCCTCCAACCAACGAAGAGATCGAGCGATTGAAAGATCGAGCGACCACGATCAGTTTTCTGTGGCCGGCGCGTAGCGGTGGGATACTATCACGATTGAATCAAAAACAGATCTCCGGATTGGCGATGGATTGTGTCCCCCGCATTTCCCGGGCTCAAAAATTGGATGCCCTCAGTTCGATGGCCAATATTGCCGGCTATCGGGCGGTCATTGAGGCGGCCCATCATTTTGGCAGTTTCTTCACCGGCCAAATCACGGCCGCAGGAAAAGTGCCTCCGGCCAAAGTGTTGGTGATTGGTGCCGGGGTCGCTGGCCTGTCGGCGATCGGAGCGGCGCGCAGTTTGGGTGCGATTGTCCGTGCCTTCGATACTCGATTGGCTGTCAAAGAACAAATTCACAGTATGGGTGCCGAGTTTTTGGAACTGGAATTCGACGAATCGGGGGAAGGTGAAGGCGGATACGCCAAAATGATGAGCGACGAATTCATTGCCGCCGAAATGGCTTTGTTCGCGCAGCAAACCAAAGAAGTCGACATTGTCATTACCACCGCATTGATTCCGGGTAAACCTGCTCCCAAACTGATCACTGCCGATATGGTCCGTTCCATGCGATCAGGAAGTGTGATTGTTGACTTGGCCGCCGAGCAGGGGGGAAATTGCGAGTTAACTCAGCCCAACGAAACGGTCTTGGTAAATGGGGTAACCATC
Organism: Mariniblastus sp.; assembly: GCA_041745975.1. Lineage (GTDB taxonomy): Bacteria > Planctomycetota > Planctomycetia > Pirellulales > Pirellulaceae > Mariniblastus. Next base: position 2,701 of record JBGTHU010000451.1, on the reverse strand, counting down.
ATCGGAGCAACCGACCTGCCCAGCCGCTTACCGACGCAGTCATCCCGTCTGTATGCCAACAATGTTGCCAATCTAATAGCTGATATGACCCCTAAAAGAGATGGGCAGTTGAGGATCGATCTGGGGGATCAAGTTGTTCGCAGTTCAACGGTTACCATGGAGGGGGAAACGATTTGGCCTCCTCCCAAAGTCTCCGATCCGTCGCCGCCACCACGGATCGCCAGCACGGCGCATTTTTCGACCAAAAAAGATACAGCTCACGGTCCGGATTTTTGGGGAAACCCCTGGTCTTCTATCCCGTTGGTTGCTCTGGTTGTGATCGGCTTGATTGGGTTGCTGGGACTGTATGCACCTCCGGAATTCGTGTCCCGGTTTACTGTGTTTGTGTTAGCGATTTTCATTGGTTGGCAGGTGATTTGGAATGTGACGCCGGCGTTGCATACCCCTTTGATGAGCGTTACCAATGCAATCAGCGGTATTATTGTGCTGGGCGGAATGTTGCAAATGACGGATCAGTGGTTTTCGGTGTCAACCATGTTGGCAACGGTGGCTGTGTTAATTGCCACGATCAATTTGTCCGGAGGTTTTTTGGTGACTCAGCGGATGCTGGCTATGTTTCACAAACAGAATTAGTCAGCCTTGATAATCTTGTGGTTTAAGATTTAATTAGGTTCCTTTCATAATGAATAATGTTGCTGAATTGGCTTGGCTGGTCGCGGCCGTCTGTTTTATTTTAAGCTTGGGTGGATTGTCCAAACATGAAACGGCTCGGCGCGGAAACTTGTATGGCATGTTGGGAATCACGCTGGCGATCATTGCTACGTTTCTCAGTGGAAAAATTCAAGGTGGATTCCCGCTGTTGATTGTTGCCTTGGTGATTGGCAGTATTATCGGGGCGGTGTTGGCGCGGCGAGTGGAGATGACCGCCATGCCTCAACTGGTTGCCATCTTGCACAGCTTCGTCGGTTTGGCAGCGGTATTGGTGGGGTTCAGTATTTTTCTTTCGAGTGGTAGTGACCACCAAACGACAGCCGCAGCGGTAGCACTGCAGTTGAGTGCCGCCAGCACGACAGGAGGGGTGGAAAATGCTGCGTTATCAGCCGAAATTATCAAAGGCGAAGTTGCCGATCCCTACGCCTTCAGCCGCTTTTTGATACACCAATTGGAAATTTACTTGGGGATCTTTATTGGAGCGATTACGTTTACGGGTAGTGTCGTGGCCTGGGGAAAATTGGATGGCAAAATCACCAGCAAACCCCTGTTGATTCCCGCTCGCCACTGGCTGAATTTGTTGGCAATCTTAATTTGCATTCCACTGGGATACTGGTTCGTGCAATCGGGCAGCGACTGGGTTGGCTTGATCCCGTTAATTCTGATGACTCTGATCGCTTTCGTTTTTGGAGCCCACCTGGTGATGGCAATTGGTGGTGCTGATATGCCGGTCGTTGTATCGATGCTGAACAGCTACAGCGGATGGGCTGCGGCAGCGACTGGTTTCATGCTGGAAAATAATTTGCTGATTATTACCGGTGCTCTGGTTGGCAGCAGCGGAGCGATTCTCAGTTACATTATGTGCCATGCCATGAACCGATCATTTATTAGCGTGATCCTGGGAGGCTTTGGCACCGAGTCCGCAGTTGCCGTGACAGCCGATGGTGAAGCCAAAACCCATCAAGTCACATCGGCGGAGCAGCTTGCAGTCGATTTAAAAGATTCGCGGGAAGTGATTATTATCCCTGGTTATGGCATGGCCGTTGCCCAAGCTCAAACGGCGATTTACGAAATTTGTGAGTTGCTTAAAAAAGGGGGAACACGCACCCGGTTTGCAATTCATCCAGTCGCCGGACGACTTCCCGGCCACATGAATGTACTTTTGGCCGAGGCCAAAGTTCCCTACGACGTGGTGTTGGAGATGGACGAAATCAACGAAGATTTTTCCGATACTGATCTTGTGTTAGTGGTAGGTGCCAATGACGTCGTAAACCCTGCAGCGTTGGATGATCCCACCTGCCCGATCTATGGGATGCCTGTCTTAGAGGCTTGGAAAGCGGGCCAAGTGGTCGTATTTAAGCGAAGTATGGCTGCCGGTTATTCCGGGGCCGATAACCCGCTGTTTTATTTAGAAAATACCGCGATGTTGATGGGAGATGCTAAAGATAGCGCCGATCGCATTCTGCAAGCATTGCGTCACAAGTAAACGTTCGGGAGTAAACCGCCTACCACTGGCTCAATTGTTCGGCTCGCTGCAGATTTCGGCGGGTAGGTTTAGGCTTTGTCCCAAAAGGGGGGCGTGCTCTGGGCCGGGTATGGCGTAAACCAAAGGAGATGAACAACTTTTGTATTGGGTCTGATCACTTGAGGGACAACGCACTAGTTTTGCCACGATGATTACTTGATCGGGACCGCCTTGCCGGAACTGGCGGATTTGTAGCAAGCGTCGATAATCTTCATCAACGCCAACGCTTGTGCGGGCGTATTCAATGGTTGTTCCGTACCTGTGATGGAGCGAATGAAGTTTTCTGCCGCTCGAGATCGCCCCATGTCTGGGCAAGCTGCCACTTCGATTCGGCGATCAACTGATTCGCCGTCGTTTTGAGTGTAGATTTCGCAAGTGTCGATTGCGGTTTCGTCCATTCCGTCTCGGCCAAATAGACGTTGCAGTTTAACACCGGCTTTCGTTCCTTGCAGATTGACGGAAACT
>JBGTHU010000450.1:0-7736 GCA_041745975.1 Mariniblastus sp. | reverse complement strand
CTCAGAAGTCGGTTGAGAATTCAGAGGGACTAAAAAATCGGAAGGGCCGCTCATTTGAGTGAAACTTATCTGATTCATCCACAGGGAAATGTTGTAGGTTAGGCCAAATGGCCCCAAAAATCCGTCGCAATGCGAAAGATATTCCTATTGTGCCGATTTTCCCAAATTTTCCGGGACTAATGCCAGTATTACACGATCAACCGCGTTATCTTTGAAGTGTCAAATTGTTTACGTCGATCAAGTCTGAGTAATCAGAATTCCAACAATTTGGGAGCGGCTGTCCAAAATAGGAAAGAATTTGCTGGCAGTGGAGACTTTTTTGATTATAATTAGCCAAAGACTTAATTGCGGCAGCCTAAATTTTACATAGGTTGGTTAGCATTCATCGTTAGACCAGTTTTAGGGTGTCGGTCAAGGGAAAAAGTATGAACTACATTGGTAAGATTTTAACAGTTCTTATTCTGCTGATGAGCGTCGCGTTTTTGGTGGTTGCGGTCATGCTGGGTGCTACCCACCGCAATTGGAAAGCCGAAGCCAGCCAACTGCGGTCCGAGGCTGATCGCTTAAGACGCGTTTCCGAAGATGCAAAAAGCCGTGGAGGGGAAAAAGATCTTGTTTTAGCCCGCGAACGAGTCGCTCGACAACGACAGTTGGCTCAACTGGAGTCTCGCTTGCAAATCGCAGAAGCGAATTTCGCCGAGCGTGAACGAGCGCTTCAAGTCGCTCAAACCTCCGTTACCACCAACTCCGACTTGTTGACCCAAGCCGAGGCTCGACTTAGAGCCCAAGATGAAGAACTGCGAGAACTAAAAGAAGCTCGCCGCCAGTTATCTGCAGATATTGCCGAGAAATTTTCCTTGGTGCAAAATTTGACCAATCAAATCTATGAGCTTTCCAACGAACTAGAAGTCCTGAGGAAAACCAATGGAGATCTTTCATCCAGCTTGGCTCAAAAAACCCGAGTCATGAAGGCGAACGGGCTGACGGATACCGATTTGACCGATCAAATTGTGCCCCAATTAAGTGGCGTGGTAATACAAGTCGCCCAAGATAATGAAAAATGGTTGGTGGCGATCGGGCTTGGCACGGACGATGGGTTAAGAGTTGGTCATGAGTTGGATGTGTATCGCAATGATCGCTATATTGGCAAGATTCGCATCACCAAAACCGACCACAATGGTGCCGTCGGCCAGGCAATTCGTGATTTCATGCAAGATCGAATTCGAGAGGGCGACTATGTCACAAGCCGACTCTGATTTGGAGAATTTTGACCTGGAAGCCGGATTGGAAAATAACGATCTGCCGCAGGAAGATTTCCAGCCCATTAAACCTGTTGCTCCAATTTATCGGAAGCAAGGATTTAGTATCTACTCGCTGTTTTTACTAATATCGTTGTTTATGTTGATCGGAGCAATCGTTTTGTTTTTTGTGGAAGTCAACCGTTTCCAATAAATGCTGTGTTTTTTTGATTCGAAGAAATTCACTTTAAACCGCTTGTGGTAAATCGGATGGCTCAAGTACTATTCGGTTGAAACCGCTCAATCGATATTTAATTCAAGTTTCAACAGGCAATACAACCATGTCGCGCGGAGATTCATCAAGCCCTGAAGTCGATCTCGATACCGCATTGGACTCCGGTTTCAACGAGGATACTTCGATGATTGGCCAAACGTCTCGAGAGTCAGCCGCTCAGACGTCCTCGAACGACAGTGCCAAGAAAAATGATGGCGATGGAAAGTCCAAACGAAATGGTCTGCAAAAAGTCTTCGCAGACATCGGCTTGTTCGATTGGTTGTTGATCGTTGCCCTGTTGCTGATCATGCTGTCAATCGCCTATCTCTTTATTGGGATCGGCCGCTACGGTTATTTCTGGGAACAACCCTGGTTGATTCAGTAGCTTACATCGGCCTCGTACATGAAGTAGGGGAGTGGCTGCATGTTGTTGGCTTGATAGGCTTGCTGGGCTCGTGTGTTTTCTTTTTCTACATACAAGCGAATTTTTGCGGTCCCGGCCTTCTTCGCTTGCTGGAGAACATGCTGATAGAGTTGTTTGAAGATCCCACGACCACGATAATTGGTGGATACATAGACGGACTGAATGTACCAGATATTTCCGTTTCGCCAGTCGGACCACTCGTAAGTTACCAACAAACTGCCTGCTATCGTTTGTTCGTATTCGGCCACCAAATAAAATCCGCGACTTGGATCATCAAAGACAGCTTCCACTCCGGCATGAACGGTGAGCGAATCAAGTTCTTTCGATTCGGTTTCACGAGCCATTTTGATTTGAAACTGGGCGATGGTAGCAGCGTCAACAAGCGCCGCCGGTCGGATGAGAATGTTGGGATTGGTTGTCGTCATTTTTACTTATTGTGCATTGAGTCGAGCCAGACACAATGGGCGCTGGCCAATTGCCATTTAAATTTTAAGTATCATTTTAACTAAAAACAATCATCGCAACATTTCAGTCGAATCGTGTCGAGCGCGTTGAATCAGAGAATTGGCTGTTCACTATTGGGCATGTACTTTCACGGATTGTCCAACTTCATCCAATATTCGCTTGAGTTCATCAAAATCACGATGCTTCATACGAATCCAGGCGTTTGCCATATAGCCCGCCTCTACGCCTTGGGTTGGCGTACCCGGATCTGGAAAGTGGCAATCGATAATCGAATCCCCAAATCGACGTTGAATTGAATCCAATCCGCTGTACCCAGAGATGTAACCATCTCGTTCTGGTCGCAACGCGATGATACCGGTACAGAACCGTCGGGAAAGTGGTTGTTCAACCGTTTGACCGCTGACCATTCGCCCCCATTGGTGATACAAGTCGACGTCATTAGCCACGTTATACAAGTCCCAAGCTCCGACGCCGGGTGGTCGACAACCGATTTCAGAGAACTTGAGACCTTTGGGGCCGTAGAACCACTCCATGTGAGTCGCCGCATTGTCGATTTTCAGTGCCTGAATCACCTGTCTCCCCAATCGCTTTACCTCTTGATAATGGGGGTTGGAGTCGACTTGGTTGGTCGTGATAAACTGTGGCGAAATCCCACGCTGCCGCATCGCTTCCAGCACATTGGGGTAGTAGTGAGTAATGAATTCGTACTGGACTTTGCCATTGACCGTCAATGTATCATAAAATCCTTCATGCCCTTCGACATACTCTTCGATCGCAACCTCACCACCCTGGCTCAGCCCTGAGGCTTCCAGCGATTGACGCATTTGATCGTCATTATCGACACGACTGGTACCGGCCGCACCGGCACCGCTGCGCGGTTTGACGATCAAGGGATATCCGACTTCAGATACGAAGTTTTCGATTTGATGCCAATCACCACTTCCCAAAAATCGGGCCGTGGGTATTTGAGCATCTGATAAAAAAGCTTTCATGGCCGGTTTATCTCGGCAGAGATAAGCGGTTTCAACCGATATTCCGGGAATAGAGCAAGCTTGTCGTACGTTAGCCACCGGCAGAATATGGGCTTCGACAGTCGCTTCCAGGCGGTCGACCCAAACCTTACTTTGCACAGACTGAACGGCATGGGTTAACGCCCGCTCATCGCAAACAGACGGCACTTGGAGGTAATCGACCATCCAATTTCTCAATTGGTCGTCCAACCCATCTTTGTCGGTCTCCCCGATTCCAATGACCGTTGCTCCTGCCTGAGCCAACCCACTTACGAACTGACGCTGGTTTTTCGGAAAATTGGGCTCAACGAAAATTACATTCATATGGGTTTACTCACCCCGCCGGAGTCGTTCGATTTGTCGCTCCAGATCTGCAAAAATTACCATTGGCTCCGCCAGTTTACCTTCCTTGTCTATTAATAAAGCCATTGGCTCGGAGGGAACACCGACCTGAAAAGCTAGTGAACTTCCTTCGATACTACCTGGTTCATGCAAATGAATCCAATTCTTGAATTGCGGATTTTGTTTCATGAACTCCTCGAATGGACCACTTTCCAATTCAATATTGCAACTTACAAAGACCACATCATTTTTATATTTTTCGGATAATCGTTGAATTTGTTCAAGTTCGTCGGCGCACCAAGTTTCCCAGAAATGAAGCACAACAATTTTGTCTCGCAAACGTCGATCTTGAAGGGTGAACAGTTGACCGGCGATGTCCTTGCCCTTGAACTCAAACGTTTTTCCCTGTCCTTCTAACCGCACCAAGGCTCCCTTGGCCCGTAAACCAAAGGGAGTTTGCGGAAAACGTTGGATTATTTTTTTATACCAGGTGATCGCTTCATCGTTCTTTTCTTCATTATCAAGATTTACAGCCAGATAAATCAAAGATTCGGGGGTAAACTGGCTGTCGGGAAAATCTTGTTGGAAATCAGCTAAGTCCTTAATCCACTGGGAATGCGCTGTCTCTCGTTCGGCACTGCCACCTCGCATGCTGGCAACGTTATATCGACTGGTTAACTGCCGCCATTGAATATAGTCGCCGCCATCTTTCGATCCGGATGTAAACTCTTTTTTTAATCTGTCCAAATAATCTAAACCATCGGGAAAGCGATCGTCTTGGTAGGCCGCCACGATCGAATCGGTTGCATACATCAACGAATTCAGACGATTTTGGCCTACTTCGGACTGCTTGATCAATTGCTCAAGTAAACCCGCTTTACGTTTTTCCAACACTGCCAAGGCCGCTGCACCCGATTTTGACTTGATCTCTTCGTCGATTTTATCCAGCTGTTCATAAATTTTCGCCAATTCCGAATCGACGATCTCATTTCCACCAGCCAACCCAGTATTGGCCAGCCCCCCCATGGGGAAAAATGCCCCACCATTGGTAATCGGATTTCCTGCGACCGCCAACTCCGGCAACTCAACCAATCGCCATCTTCCATCGCCAGAGTAGACAATTGACCCGACCGATAGATTCCCATACTGGCCGTCATTTTTTTGAAAGATGACCGAGGCATGGTCATAAAACAAAATATCGGTTTGGTTCCCGTAGGAATCTGCAGAAACCATCGCCGGAAATCCGTTTGAGGTTTGTATGAATTGGGCAGACGAATCGATTTCACGTTGTGAGCGAGCGAATTGTGCAAAATCTTGCTGAGCCTTGCTCCATCGTTTTTTTATCTCGCCGCCGATCAATTCGCCGAATTTTAACCGATCCATTTCGGCCGGCGTCAACAGCAGTGCTTGGAAACGTTTTTCGTCTCGGGTTTGAATCGCCCGAAATAACTCTTGAGCAACTTCCTCGGCCGAGATAGATTTCCATTGGTCAATTTTCTGGTCACCGTCTACGTCGATTCCCCAACGAGAACCGGACGTACCCAACCAACGGTACTCGTTTGGTTTTCCATCACCGGAAGTGTCAATCTCACGATAAACTTCGATTCCATTGCGGTAATAGGCCAAAAAATCCAGCTTTTTGTTGCCACTTGTATCTAGAAATCGACGGATCATGCGTCCCGAAGAATCCTTCACGATATAACCAGCCGGTTCGCGATTGCTTTCTAAAGTGCATTTTTCAATTTCGTCACCAGCAGGTTGGTCGACCTCAACGTCACTCCTTTGAGCCGGCAAAAACTCAATCAATTGCTTCAGACGCTGCAGGTCTTGGGGGGCTGCTGATGCCATCGATGCAATCGTGACCCCCCAAACAAAACAAAATACTCCCAGATATTTCAAACCCTTCAGTAAGCCAAGTTTTAACATCGTGTCCCTCGATACTCCCTTAGAAATCAACAAATGAACAATCGTTCTGTTTAGAATGTCAGTTTTTTGGAATCAGGTAAATAGCTGTTTTAAGCTATTTCCAGTCATTTAGAAACGCTTGGGCGAACGGCAGACGAAAATTTACGAGTATTTTCTTGCGATTTGGAAAGACGTGATTACTTTTGGAAGGTAAATTTCAACCTACAACTCACTTTAAGCCGATTTCAAGCTGATTTGATCAACAATTGAATGAATTGATTATTCTCAACTTTTGGCGGCTGGGCAACCTCAATATTCCAGCCGTTGCATTGCTGCTTCGACCTGGACCAGATGTTCGACGGTGTTGACACTGAGCGCTTCGATTGGTTTGAGCACGGGCAACGCTCGTACAACTTCATTTTCCGACATCAAAATGGCGGGTAGATCAGTGATATAATATTCATTTTGAACATTATTATTGGTCAAACGGTCGAGTGCCGCTAACATTTTGGGGCAATCAAAAACGTAGGTGCTCATGTTGGTTTCACGAATTTCCAACTGTTCGGATGTGGCATCCTTATGTTCCACAATGCCAACAAAATTGCCTTCCGAATCCCGCACGATTCGCCCTAATCCGGTGGGATCGTCATGGATCAAACTACCCAACACACATGCAGCTTGGGACGAACGGAATTCTTCCAACAGTCGCTGGATTGATTCTGCCTGTAACATCGGTGAATCGCCCGCCACCACCACCACGGGGCCTCGGTGAGATTCGAGTTGTTCACGGCACATCATCACGGCATGCCCTGTTCCGCGCTGTTCGGATTGCAGGGCAAACGAAATATTGGGCTCGTGTGATAATGCCTGTCGCACCAAATCGGCCTCATAACCAACAACCGCCACAAATTGCGGCACGCCCCCTTCCTTCAAAGCCTTGATAACGTAGTGTACCAATGGTTTGCCATTTGCTGGGCAAAGCACTTTGGGTAAATCCGATTTCATCCGGGTCCCCTTGCCAGCCGCCAAAACGACGGCAATCGGTGAATGAATATCCTGGCTCATGCTGATCGATTCCTGTTAAAATAAACGTAAAGTATTTACTCGAAGCAGGGGTTACGGAACACCCAATGCCCCCCAATTTTGGCTAAACAGATCGCCAAACTTGATTCTACCATAAAATAGTTTCAGAAATTACCCATCAACAAATTCCGGAAAAATATTTAAAGGACAGGCATTTTATTGAACGCGAGCCGCATTAATTCAAGCTAGTGAAAGTACGCGAAAGTTCTCAAGCCCTAGAAACAACAGCTCGAAGGGGGAACTAGAGCCGTCTAAAGGATAGATTTTAGAGTGGGTGCAAATTGAATGCGGATATCAGCGCAGTCCTTTACCCACATGTAGCCCGATCTAAAAGCCAATAGGTGAAATCGGTAACGATTCGCGAGTTTTGCTCCAGCAATCCGACTAGTTTGGACTAAGCGACACTGCTCGATAGCTGCGGAGAAAGATTGGCGGCTCGCTTTTGACGATGGTCGGCTACTTGCTGTAACGATTGCTCCTGGCAGCCAAAGAAACAGCCTCGCAAGTCCGAACTATTCAACATCTTTTTGATCCGATCGTCCCAAAACTCGGCACTTGTGCCCAATCGCTCCAGCACATCCCTCACCCCATCGTTGATGCGGGCCTTGCCGTTGCGGAACAGCCGACCGGTGTACTCAACCAGCAACAAGTAACTCCCCAGCGAAAATCCACCGACCATCCCTTCGCGCACGTCCTTGCCACCTTGGGCTCCGGGTAACTGCCGCCGATCTTCCAGCGGCACCAGCCAATGGTCGAGCTCGAAATTGCCTGCCGCCTTGCTCCCAGCGACGCTCCCATGCCGAGCCGCTTTGAGGGCATCGAGTTTGCCGCAATCCTTGGCATGATCCAATCGTTGCTTAATCGACGTATGGCGACTGGTCTCCGGCACCAGCGAAATCCCCGCAGCCACCGGGTTGAGATCAATATAGGCACAAGTCGCCAACAACGCCTCCTCGTCCAAAATCGCGATGCTCTTAAATCGAGCCTGCCAGAAC
>JBGTHU010000449.1:0-14074 GCA_041745975.1 Mariniblastus sp. | reverse complement strand
AATGGTCAGTTATTGCCTCGGCGGGAGCCTCGACCTCCCTGCGATTTCCACCATTTTGGTAAAGCGACAAATACTCGTGAACGGTTACCAAAATTGTAACCGCAGAATTCCGACTCAACCAGAGGTTTCAAAACGTTTCCGACCGATTGAAACGAGCCAGCAGTTGTTTACCTCGCCAAATCGCATAAGCCAACTTCCAATCAATGGGGGCTTGGGGATGACCTTGGTCGAACCAAGTTGAATCGTGATCGTCGACTACGATCGTACCGTTCTTTCCCTCGTAACAAGCGGTTGCTATCAACACCCATTCCCCAAAAAAACTACCATAGGCCTGAATCACGACTTCGTCGTAGTTTCCGTCATCCAAGATGCGTTCCAGACGACGCGTTACGGCTGGTCGGGCTTGGCGAGCTTGGTAAGGTGTCATCTGAAAGATATCTTGATGAACCGTTTGCCAGCCGGCAAATGCGGCATACATTTCTTCGATCGGTAGATGCCTCAGATCGGCGGCGAAGGCGTGGGTTAACGGGCCGCAAATCCCGATATTGCTGTGCGCGTGAAGACCGACGCCGTAAGCATAACGGAATAAAAAACAATTTTGCGGTTGGTCGTAGCTGGGCCAATACATTTCACGTTGATCCAACAGTTCCATCTGGCTGGGGGCCAGCCCCATTTGTTGAGGTTGGGCCAACCAAATCGCCAGTTCTGATTCCCGGCGAGCGATTTCGCCTTGCAGCTCCAATGAAATTTCTTGCTGGAAGCCTAATTCCTCTGCGTAGGCTAAAACTCGCAATCGGGAGATGGGTTGATCAGCCAACCGGATCAAAGTCTGCTTTCCGTCTTCGTCCCCCAGCCGCGCCAATGCTGCCGCCGCCTCCGTTTGGACTCGACGATGCCGCAGCTCAATGGCTGTTTTTAAAAACGGGATCGCCGGCCGGTGTTGCGTCAACGAAAATAAATCGCTCAACGATACCAGCAAGGCGACAGCATCGGACACTTGCCGATTGATTTGGCCGACATCCAACTGCTTTTGAAAGTTGCCCGTTTCGATCTGTTGCATTTGCCGACACAATTGCTGATACAGACCGGTCAGCTCTTCCAGGCGACCGGATGCTGGATGGGTCTTCAATTTTCCTGTGCGAACATAGAAGTTAAACAGGTCAAATATCGCGGGAGCAATATGAGCATGCGTTGTTCCTTTGATCAACAAGCGTTGCAGCAAGTTGGATGGGGGCGAAAAGTGACGCTCCGTCAGAGGGGCAAATGCCAACCCAATTCCCAACCGGTGCTCCGGCGGGTCATCGCAAATCAGATCCAACCAAATCTCCAAAGCGTGAGGCTGGGCCGAGGTGCCAATCCATCTCAAAATCTGATTTCGCAATTCACTGTTCAGTGGAGAAAACCGATAAATCGACTCGATATCTTGCAAACGTTGCTGCGACCAACCGTTGGATGGCGTTGCCTTCTCGGACTCTGTTGCGTTGGCCGATGTTGCATTGGCCGACGGTGGATTGGAACCCGCATCCTCGCTCTCGCCGTCGGTAGAAAAAGACGGGGAGGGAACCGTTTGAAAATTTTCGTGATGATTTTTTAGCTGACTACCTGGTTGATTATCTGGTTGATTATCTGGCTGATTCGACTCTTTTTCAGACTGGGAGGGCTCGGCACGTCGGTTGAGTTCTCGGACAATCAATTGCTGAATCAACGGCTGAATAATTAAATCCAGTTTGGCACCGATGGCGTTCAAATCGATTGGATCGGCAAACGGCTGTTGCGGGGAAGAGTCGGTTTCTGGCTGTGAGGCTTTCAATTCGCACAGTTCGTCACCCAAATCGCTGATATATCCCAGCAATTGGTCGACTTGCCCATCATCCAGTTCCCGCACCTTGACGGCGATTTGATGAAGTTTTGGCAAAGCGGAGCGATCGCTGCGCGTAGCTAAGATGGAATCAAAAATATCTTGTAACATGTTAGACCAATTTCGATCTACAAGGTTGTGTGGTAAACTAACGTTTAGTTTACACAAAACATTTTTTCTTTCCCTCAGAAATCACAGCAGATTTTAATTTTTAATACGGATTTTGATTGGCGCTGTGAAAAGAGGCAGAATAGCTTGAGTTTAGGGCAGTCAGTTGCCGGGCGGTCAGTTGCCGTGTAAGTTCATCCCCAAGTCACCCAATCCACCCAGTTTATATCTAGATTAAATAACACCTTTTACCGTTTTGAGCCGTGGCTAAAAAAGTTATCAAACGTAGGCAGCGATTGTCATTCGAGCACTTGGGGCTATCCGCCTCTATGCGAGAAACATTACAAAGAATCGGTTACCAAAAACCGACACCCGTACAAGCGGCCGTTATTCCGCTTGCACTGGATGGGTTTGATGTGATCGGTCAAGCCCAAACAGGCACCGGGAAAACTGCAGCTTTTGGAATTCCGATTTTGGAAAAATTGGACTTAAACGTCAGGCAAGTCAAGCCTCAAGCGCTAATATTGACACCGACCCGCGAGTTAGCGGTTCAGGTCGAATTAGAAATTCGTCGCATGGCCCCCGTCGAAGTCCACTGCTGTTGCCTCTATGGAGGTCGCCCGATTAACAAACAGATCAATCAATTGCAAAACGGTGTTCATGTTGTGGTCGGAACGCCGGGCCGAGTCATCGATCACTTAAATCGGGGCTCACTGAATATCGATCAGCTGAGTTTCGTGGTGCTGGATGAAGCCGACCGGATGCTGGATATCGGTTTCCGCCCAGATATTGAACGAATATTACAGCGTTGTCCCAGTGAGCGGCAAACGTTGTTGCTCAGCGCGACGCTACCTGAGCCCATCCGGATCTTGGCCAAGCAATATATGATCCAGCCACAAGTCATCAATTTTTCGCAGAAAGCGGTCGCTGCTGATACGATCGACCAGTTTTATCTGAATGTTCCCGGCGATCTGAAGTATCAAATTTTGGTCAAATTGATTCAACGAGAAAATCCCGAACAAGCGATAATCTTTTGTCGTACCAAATTGGGAACGGAGAGACTCTACCGAAAGCTGTTCAAATCCGGTGATGTGAAACAGGTCGGAACGCTACACGGCGATATGGCTCAAGGTGCCCGCGATTCAATGATGGCCAAATTCCGCAGTGGCGAAGTGCAGTGCTTGGTCGCCACCGATGTCGTTGGTCGAGGAATTGATATCTCGAACATCTCACACATTATTAACTTTGATGTCCCCGAATTGAGTGATGATTACGTGCATCGCGTCGGCCGCACCGGGCGAATGGGAAAACAGGGGATCGCGTTTACCTTGGTCACCCCAGAACAGGGTAGCGAACTGCGTGCAATCGAGCGAAAAATTGGTATGCAATTGCAGACCGATCTGCTGCAAGAAGAAATTGATGAACAGACGGGAACCACCGATCGCGTGAGATCAGGGCCTGCCGCCAAGAAACGCTATCGACGAGCCCTTTAATCGTTTGCAATGTTGATCCTTGAAGAATTAACGAAACGTTTCTCTAGTGGATTACTAGCCGTCGATCGGGTTTCACTTCAAGTTCAAGCCGGCGAGGTCTACGGATTGTTGGGCCCCAACGGAGCCGGTAAGACCACTACCTTGAGAATGGTTTTGGGATTGATCCCGCCCACCAGCGGTCAGGCCTCCATCGATGGACTCTCCGTCGCCAAGCATCCGATGTTATTCAAGCGGAATATCGGGCTCGTGTCGGCCAGTGCCGGACTCTACCCCTGGCATACCCCCCGAGAGATCTTTCACTATTTTGCTGATGCCTTTGGCGTGGCCCCCGATGTAAAATTCGACCGGATCAATCATTTGGCAGACGTAATGGAGCTGGACTCGTTTATCGATCAACGTTGTGCCACGCTGAGCACCGGTCAGAAACAGCGAGTCAATTTGGTGCGAGCGCTGATTCACGACCCCGCCGTGGTGCTGCTGGATGAACCGACATTGGGCCTGGATGTTGTCGGTGCTTCGACCGTGTTTAATTACGTACAATGGCTCCGCCAGATGCAAAAAGTAGTCATCGTAACCACTCATCAATTGGATGAAGCCGAACGGTTATGCGATCGATTCGGTTTGTTGCATCGCGGAAAACTCGTCCTTGAGGGGACCCTCGATCAACTGCGCCAGCAAACCGGATGCAGTGGCTTGGTCGAGATCTTTCTGCAGTTGCTGCGACACATGGAGCCTCAATTAACAACCGATCCACTTCGGGAGAGCCGATGAAGACGAATGCTGATGTGCCCTTCAATTGGTATCAACAGAAACAACTTTTCCTGAAAGAGCTGCGCGAGACATTACGCGACCGCCGCACGATTGTCACCTTGCTGGCAATGCCACTACTGTTATACCCCCTGCTGGGGATTGGATTTCGGTTTTTAACCAACAGCCAGCTTGCGAATGATCAACAGGAGTTTTTCATCGTCAGTCAAACTGAAGAAGAATTGACCACATTCCAATCGATACTGGTCGATGGCCGACAGCGACTGCCCGATGATTCAACGGAAAACCTGCAGCTGGACCAACTCAAGTTCGCCTTGGTCGACCCCAGTGAGGTCACTCTGATGCAGCGGGCACAGGATTGGAACGATATCGGGATTCGGGTGGAAAAACGGATCGGGTTTTCGAGTAATCAAAACTCGGCGGCACCTTATGGGCCGTATGAGATCGAATTGATTTTTAATGAAGACTCGCCGCTCAGCCGCCAACGGGCTCAGTCCATTCAAGCCTGCTTGCAAGCCTCGCAAGACTATTGGGTTTGGGATCAATTGCAAGGACTCAATCCCCGACTGCAGCGACCGTTGTTGATCAATACGACCCGTGTGCGGCCTCCGCCGGGCCCCTCGCCGGTGCTGGGATTGTTGCCCTTGGTTTTGCTAATGATGACGGTTACCGGTGGTGTTTATCCCGCCATCGATCTCACTGCCGGAGAGCGGGAACGGAACACGATGGAGACCTTGATGTCGCTGCCGGTACCCGCGTTTCGGTTGCTGATCGCCAAATACGGGGCCGTGGTGACCGTGACCCTGCTGACGGGTGTGATGAATTTGATGGCGATGGGGATAACGCTCTATTCCTTGCAGTTGGTCAATCCGTTGTTCGGCGAGACCGGTTTTGGTTTGTCATTGATTGCTCGATTGTTTTTGATGTTAACAGTCTTTGCCCTGTTTTACTCAGCTGTACTGTTGATGATTACCAGCTCTGCCAAAAGCTTCAAGGAAGCCCAGGCTTACTTGATTCCCTTGTTGTTGATATCGTTGGCCCCGGGGCTGGTGATTGTTCTGCCCGGTTGGAATTTGACCGTCGCTACGGCAGTGATCCCCCTGGTCAACATTTTGTTGTTGGGCCGAGAACTAATGGAGGGGTCGGCGACGCCTCTGCCGGCCCTGGTCGCCGGCATCGCCACAGTACTGTATGCAGCGACAGCACTCTCGTTGGCCGCCAAAACATTCGGTGACGACTCCTTGGCCAGTGAAGGCCAAGGGATCCGTGAACTGCTGCAGCCACCTCAGGAGAAACAATCCAGCCCATCATTTGCGTTGGCGATGATGGGGTTGGCGATTTTGGTACCACTTTATTTTTGGGCGTCAGGTTTCTTGGGAGCCGCGACATGGGTCCAATCAGCGGCGGCTCGCTTGATTGTCTCAGGCATGTTGACTCTGCTGTTGTTCGCTGGATTGCCGGCGCTGTTGATGATGGTGCGACGCGTGAGCCTAAATACCGGATTCCGATTGCAGCCGCCCGGCTGGTTGAGCGTGGCAGGCGCTGTCTTGTTGGGCATTTCAGTCTGGCCGTTGGTTTTTGAAGCAGTAATTTACAGCCGATCCTGGGGGTTGGGGACGGACTTGCAAGAATTGCTGAAAGAGGGAGAAATCGCCACCAAGGCGCAAACGCTATTGGAACAGTTTCAACGAGTACCTCTCTGGTTGATTATCGTGACCCTGGGGATCATTCCGGGGATCTGCGAAGAATGTTTTTTTCGTGGGTTCCTGTTCTCCGGCCTGCGGAAGCTGGTCTCACCCTCGATCACGATCCTAGTAGCCGCAATCCTGTTCGGGCTATTTCATGTCGTGATGGCGGGAGGACTGGCGGTCGATCGAGTTCTTCCCAGCACGCTGTTGGGGTTGCTGTTGGGTTGGATCTCCTATCGCAGTGGAAGTTTGATTCCGGCGATCGTCATGCATGCAACTCATAATTCGCTGTTGCTGTCGATGGTCAATTATCGAGAGCAATTTCTGGTGCCGATGCTGGGTGACACCAAATCGAACCACTTACCGATCAGCTGGTTAATTGTGGCGGTATTGATCGCTGCCACTGGAGCCATTTTGATTGGATTGGGCAGAAAAAAAACGGAGCCGTCTGCTCACAAATAACGCTGGCGGGCCTAAGTCAACCATCAGATTGTCTGTCAGATCGGAGCCAACGCGTGGCAAATTGCTCACGTTATTCTTCTTTCTCGTTCAATCTTTCTTCAGGGCACGCATTTTCAATTGGCGTTCGGACGGCAACTTGATGTCCCAAACCAAACCCACCATTCCCAAAGTTCGGATGATAACCCAACTTAAATCGAACTGCCACCACTTCAGGCCGTGCCGAGCGGAAGTTGGGAAGGCATGGTGATTGTTGTGCCAACCTTCACCGTGGCTCAATACTCCAAAGATAACGTTGTTCCTTGAGTCATCGGCCGACTTGTAGTCTTGAGAACCAAAAATGTGGCAGATCGAATTGATCGACCAAGTCATGTGGTGCGAGAGGCAGACACGAGCAAATCCTCCCCACAATAGCCCCAGTCCAGCACCTTTCAAAACCCCCATCCAAGTCAATCCATAAACGAAGGGAGCTGCCAAACCACCAATAACCATCGGGATCGCCAGTGTCGCGACCACCCACCAATAATAAGAGCGATCCATGAACATCAACATGTCATCTTGAATCAAATCGGGCACGTAACGCTCTCGCTCTTTTTTTGACCATACTCCTTTGAACAGCCATCCCGTGTGGGCATGCCAAAATCCCTTGAGTGAATTCCAAAGACCTTCCCCATGCAAGTGCGGAGAGTGAGGATCGCCATGGTCGTCGCTGAACTGATGATGACGACGGTGAACCATACACCAATCAATCGGCGAACCCTCGACCGCCAAAGCACCTAAACTGGACCAAAAAAATCGCAAAGGCCGCGCCGTCTTAAATGAGCCGTGGGTCAGCATGCGGTGATAGCCAATCGTAATGCCCAATCCGGTCAGGTACCAACCACCGATCAGCATCACAATATCCAACCAGTTGACCATTCCATACCCAAACGCCAATACAATGGCAGCCACCATGCCAAACAGTGGCAGCACAACGGCTCCCACCAATACCATTTTGTGGGTGAACGATTGTTCTTCATGAGAATGATGATGTCCTTCGACCAGGGTTGCATCGATCGAGTCATCGGCAACATATTCACCTACCGGTAAATGTCCACCAAACAATTCAGGCGTCACCACCGTGGTGGCCGCTAAAGCCACATTGTCCAGTCCTTCGATGCCTTCGGTTTCAACAATCAAAGATGAAGAGATGCGATCGTTGATGATCGGATCTGAACCATTGGGACGCGTTCTACGTTTATTTTCAGGTCGATTAACAATAGCCATTCGATAATTCCTTTTCACTAAATTAACTCTCACTCGCAGGCTGACGCTAACACAACCGCCTGCTCTGAAGGGAAGTATATAAGCAATAACGGAAAAAAAGGCCGGCAGTCTGTTTGGCCAATGTAAAAGTTGTGTAATATTACCGGCCTCGATTTTAGCGGGTCGAGATTTCCCCTTGGTGGTAATTAAGGGGGGCGTTGATGCCAACGATGGTGCTGAAGGAATCAGCCCACTCTAGTAGATGCAATCAATAGTTGGGCGTCGGAGGCCGGTAGTCGTCCGGATTGATCGTTTTGAACCATTCGATCGCTTTCTGCAAACCTTCCCGCAATGGAATTCGCGGCTCCCAACCAAGATGCTGCTTGGCCAAGGAGATATCGGGTTGGCGTCGGGTGGGGTCGTCAGGAGGTAGTGGCAAATGGATTAATTTCGATGAGCTGCCCACCAATTCGATCGTCAATTCGGCCAACTGTTTGATCGTGTATTCGCCCGGATTTCCCATGTTCATCGGTCCGGTGACTTCATCAGGAGCATTCATCAATCGAATGAAACCTTCGACCAAGTCATCTCGATAACAGAAAGACCGAGTTTGAGAGCCATCACCGAAGATCGTAATGTCTTCGTTCTTTAAGGCTTGGCGAATGAAATTGCTGACGACTCGACCGTCAAAGGGATGCATGCGTGGCCCATACGTATTGAAAATCCGGCAAATGCGAATTTTCAATTTGTGCATGCGGTGATAATCGAAAAACAACGTTTCAGCAGCTCGTTTTCCCTCATCATAGCAAGCTCGCACTCCAATTGGATTCACGCAGCCTCGATAGGATTCAACTTGGGGGTGAACCTCCGGATCTCCGTAAACTTCACTGGTAGACGCTTGGAAAATCTTGGCATTGCAACGTTTGGCCATCCCCAGCAAATTGATCGACCCCAAAACGGATATTTTCATCGTCTTGATCGGGTTGTACTGATAATGTCCGGGAGCCGCTGGACAAGCCAAGTTGTAGATTTCGTCGACCTCTAACAAAATTGGCTGAGTGATGTCATGGCGAATGAACTCAAAATTTGGCCTTTCCAATAAGTGTACAATATTGACCTTTTGACTGGTAAACAAATTATCGACACAGATGACATCGTGGCCTTGGTCAACCAAACGTTCGCACAGATGTGAACCTAAAAATCCAGCCCCTCCGGATACAAGAATTCGTTTCAGCATGAAATTTCCGTTGTTTTTAAATAAAATTCAATTTACCCACCGGAGGTCTGCACGGTGAATGCTAGCAGGTTCTAAGTTTTATCAGCGAAGAATTGCGATCGTTACGCATTTCGATTGCTAGTTACCAGAACGTTGGAGAAGTCACAAATGAAAAACCGTCGGCGCTGGAAACGAGCCCTTCATTGGGCCCAATCAATACGACTTCTGATAATGTCCTCGTCAGGCTAATTTCTACTTAGTCAAATCAAGCGTTTCAATGGCTACCTGATTAGAGAAAGCATCAGCGGACGGAGAGGGATTCGAACCCCCGGTACCCGAAGGTACGCCGGTTTTCAAAACCGGTGCCTTAAACCAGACTCAGCCATCCGTCCGTTGTTTCTGTCTACCACTTACCTTTAAAGACTTTACGTTCGGCTACAAAACGGAACCGGGGTTCGCGAATCAACATTTCGAAGTGTAATCAACCGCTGCGAACCAGACAAGCCGGGTAGTTCATTCTTTCCGTTTCAATTTAGCCCGCTCCAGCAAAGATTCTTTGAAAAAATCGTCCAGGACTTCATCTTGAGGGGGTGCCCCATACGCTCCCAGGGCGGTAGGATCATAGATGACAGTAAACTTGTGTTTGGCGATCGTCAGTTCGGCGTTTGGGTCGACTCGTTTGCGGACGCCGGGCAGAATCCGTTTCCCGTCGACTTTGATACCGTTACTGGACTGCAAATCCCGCACAAACCAGTATCCTTCATCGATTTCCAGCAAGCAATGGTGCCCCGAAATATTGCCGTAATCGAGCACAATATCGCAACTTTCACGCCTTCCCACGCGCAAGCGATTTTTCAGTAAGGGGATGGGATCTCCGCCACCGATTGGATTCAATTCACCAAACATGATATTATTTCTGTATAAGAGTGTCGCAAATCTAAGTACATAAAACCTGAGAACCGATTAAACTGGCGGTGCCCCCGGTCAAAATAGGGGCTTTTGTCTCCATTTCAAGGCTCCGATTGAAAAAGAGGGATTTGTCCTAATGGAGGCGAGTTAAGTTTCCATTTATTGAACGTTTCGCCGTTGAGGTTCTGCTCCCTTTCAAACATAATCTGATTACCACATCAGGCTCTCGCGAATCATCCACCCCTTAATACTTTATTTCGAACTAACCCCAAGGTCAATCGCCGACATGTCGGGACAACCCAATACTTCAGACTCACAGAGGACTTTCCAGCACATTGACGCAAGTCAAATGGATTGGCGGGCAGCTGGACTTCGGTATTTTTCGTATGGATTTTATCTTAAGCAGATATATGGGCATCGGGTTCAGCGAGTCAGCATTGATGCTGGATTCACTTGCCCCAATGTTGACGGAACGGTGGCTTATGGCGGTTGTACATTTTGTGACAATCGCAGCTTCAGTCCCAGCCGCCGGCTCCCTCGGCAGACGATTGCTGAGCAGATCGACGAGGGGATTAAGCGGTTAAAAATGCGTTACAAGTGCAATCACTTTATGGCTTATTTTCAGCCGGCGACCAACACCTACGCTCCCGTGGAAGTACTCCGTCCGCTGTACCTGTCGGCGTTATCTCATCCGCAAGTTGTCGCCATGTCAATCGGGACTCGCCAGGACTGTGTGCCGGACGATGTGATGGACCTGTTGGAGGAAATCGGTTCAATGACTCATTTGACGGTGGAATATGGATTGCAAACGATCCACAACAAATCGTTGGACTGGATGAATCGAGGCCACTATCACGATTCCTTCCTTGATGCGATGCAGCGGAGCCAAAATCGCGGCTTCGAAATCTGTGCTCATATAATGCTGGGGCTGCCGGGCGAATCGTATGAAGACATGATGGAAACCGCCGACGAGGTTGCGCGATCAGGGCTCGATTCAGTCAAGATTCATAATCTGTACGCTGTCGAAAACACCCCGCTGGCCGATCAAGTTCGCTCGGGAGAAGTTCGTTTGATGGAGTTTGACGAGTACACTACCATCTTGGTCGATTTCCTGGAACGCTTGCCGGGCTCGATGGTCGTCGAGCGGATCAGCGGTGAGGCCCCGGGAGACTATTTTATCGGGCCCGAATGGTGTTTGGACAAACCGCGAATCTTGAAGGAAGTCGATACTCTTTTCCAGCGGCGGGAGTCGTGGCAAGGAAAAAAATTTACGGCGAGTAAGAACAAGATCGGCACCCCCCAAGACCAACCAAGTTAGAATACTTGTTCTGTTGTATTTTGTATCTTCCCCTTCCCGACTTTTTTGCATCTGCAAACCGTATCGATGTCGAACCCAATCTATCTTGATCATCATGCAACGACGCCCGTCGACCCAAGAGTGATCGATGCGATGCTGCCGACATTTCAAACTCACTATGCAAACCCGTCCAGTGTCAGCCATGAAATGGGATTGGATGCCGCGTTGATTGTCGAAGATGCCACGCTCCAAATCGCCAACGCTCTCCACTGCTTGCCTCAAGAAATCGTATTTACCAGTGGAGCAACGGAGAGCAATAACTTGGCGATAGCCGGATTTTGTTTTCCGCTGGCCCCCGCATTTGCGAGCCCGAATCGTTGCCAACCCGCCCCCCATTTGATTACGGCAGCCAGCGAACATCCTTCGGTATTGGATTCTGTAGAAAAACTAAAAAGGCAAGGTTGGTCGGTGACGCGACTGCCCATCATTCCCTTTCCCTCGGATCGGGCTGGCTTGATTGAGATCGAGCAATTTTCGGCTGCCATTCGCCCGGAAACAAAATTCGTTTCGATCATGATGGCCAACAACGAAATTGGCGTCATCCAGCCGATTGCTGAAATCGCTCGTATCTGCCGCCAGCGAAACATTGTACTGCATACCGATGCGACTCAAGCCGTCGGTAAAATCCCAGTTGACGTAGTTTCGTTAGATGTGGATTTGTTGAGCTTTACAGCTCACAAGTTTTACGGTCCCAAGGGAGTGGGAGGGCTATTTGTCAAACGAGTTGGGCGAACCATCGAGTTGGAAAGTCAAATCGTGGGAGGTGGTCACCAGCGGAATCTGCGCAGCGGTACTTTGAACGTCAGTGGCATTGTCGGCATGGCGACTGCACTGGGGATTGCAATCGAGGAGATCGCCAACGGGGAGATCACCCGCCAAGCGGAACTCCGCGATCGGCTCTATCGACAATTGACCAAACGATTGGGGACGCTGCCCATTAATGGAGCCGATTGGCGAACCTCATTACAGGTTGGTCATCCCTTACTGCGGTTGGCAAGTAACTTGAACTGCCAATTTCCCGGATGCGATCAAGATGACATCATGGCGGCAGTTCCCGAGTTGAACTTGTCGGGAGGGAGTGCTTGTGCGGCGGTAGAAAAACGTCCGGGACATGTGTTGACAGCGCTGGGACTTGATGCTCAACAAGCTCGCAGTAGCCTGCGTATCGGACTCGGGCGGAGTAACACAACCGAACAAGTCGATTGGGCGGCCACCCAATTGTCAGCGGCGGTGCAGAAATTGAGAGGAAATTAAAAGGGAAGTTGAAGCTCCCCAAGTAGGCTCCAGCCGATACGGTTCGCGTTTTGGTCAGAATTACAGCAAATGATTTGCCACGGGTCCGGTAGCCAACAATTATCTCGCTTTGTTTTTGATTTTCGCTCGAATCAAACCTCAAAAATGATGTCATAGCATGCTGGCAGAAGACGGGCGGATGAAAACAAGGCAAGCCAACGCGGTCTAACTGCCGATCAAATGAAGGGACGACAGGGTTCGATTTCTGTCGCAAAATGGCACAATTTTTGGGTAAACTTCAGTATCATGGTCGCACGTCGCAGCGATAATCGGAGAAGGCGCATCTTTGTCGAATCCGGATCGCCAGAAACAACGCTGGAAACAACGGCATTGCCTACCGGGTCGTCGAGTGAACGGGGTAAGGGCAGGCCGAATGTGCTCTACACTCCTGGTGCCGAACGGCGGCACCAGCATAAAACCACGGATTTGATCCCCAAACGTTTTTGGGCGGTCGTGTCGATGATCGGTGGATTGGTTCTGATCGTCATCGCGTTGAACTTGATTGCTTACTACAGCCCGAAATGGGAGCCCTCGCTGGGTGCTGAATCCGTTGATGCCTTGCGCTTGACTGGCCGCGGAACGATTGCCGCTTGGTTTTCATCGATGCTGTTCATCGTTTCTGGCTTGGCCAGCCTACAGATTTATGCCTTGCGGCAACATCGTCGCGATGATTATCGGGGGAGCTTTCGAATTTGGCTTTGGATGTCCGCTCTGTTGATTTTGGCCAGTGCCAATTGTGTGATCGATCTGGGCAGTATCGCGATGCAGGCAGTCCAATCGTGGCTGCAATCGACTCCATCACCCAGTGCGGGCATCTATTGGATCTTCGCTGTCAAGATGTTGCTGTTGTCCTTGTTGATTGCTCGAGGGATTTTTGAAATTCGAGAATCGCGAGCGACGTTAACGATTGTCGCCCTGGTCTGGGCCGCCTATTTGGGGGCTTCGGTGTTGCAATTGCCGAACTCATTTAATGCCATCAATCAGTTGACGGTCCAACAACAGGAAATTTTTACGGGGAACTTACAAATTGTGGCGGTGATCGGTATCTTCTTGGCCCACCTGGTGTTTGCACGGTTTATTTACATGCAGGCCACCGGGTTGATCAAGTTGAAAGAGAAAAAGATTACGACCACCAAGCCCAAGAAAAATCCGGTCGCTAAACCGGTCGCTAAATCCGAGAGATTGAAATCGACCGCGACCTCGCCGATGCCCAACCCCGGCCCGCACACCGGATCGGAGGAGCTCGAAGATCAAAATGATACGGAGCGGGAAATGAAGCCTGACAAAGGAGTTCCCGCTCAAACCAAACGAGTTAAACAACCGCAGATCCAACTCGATCGGGCAGAGGAGCAGGAAGAAAACGAATCCATTTTGTCAATGAGCAAAGCGGAACGTCGCCGTCACCGAAAATCGCCCAAACAATCCCGACGCGCCGCTTAGGAACTGTCCCGAAACAAGCGGCTTCTTTTGAAGCGGTAAATTTTTAACTTCTGACTCTTCCATTTGCCCAATTCGCCAGCTGTCATTGGCTTGGAATTCGGCCCGGTTTCGGTTAAACTGAGGCCGCATTCGTGTCGACGATGCGTCGATTTTGTCGGGCTCTTGGGATGAAACTGGGGGCTAAGTATATAGAAACACATTTTTTTTGATACGAGGAACACCTTTGTCACGCCCCGCGTT
>JBGTHU010000448.1:0-7955 GCA_041745975.1 Mariniblastus sp. | reverse complement strand
TTGTTACATTCGAGTCGAATGGACTGGAGATGCCGATATCGATATCTATGTGGTCGAACCCAATGGTTCGATCTGCTCTCGGTTGGAGCGTCGCACTGACGGGGGCGGAGTTTACTTGGGAGACAATTACTCCCCGCGAGCCAATCACTCGGGGATCATGAGGGAGGAATACGTGCTGCCTAAAGGATTCGCAGGTGATTATCAGTTGGTGATTAAACGAGTTTGGGGCGAGGTGACTTCCAATAAAGTTTCCGTTTCCATCCACCACCATTATCGCTCTCCCAACGAAGCTAGTCTCTCTCGCCAAGTCAATCTCGACGAAAAGGGAGCGATCGTGCTGTTCAACCTAGCCGACGGAAGACGGAAAGAGTCGCTGCAAGCGGCTGCCATTCAAACGGCTGTAAAACAGCAAATGACTCGCAATAGTTTGGGATTAGTCTTTGCCGGTCGAGTTAGCAATCCAACCGAAGCCGCCTATGGCGATTACGATGGGTACCAGTCTGAGTTCGTCAATTCAGGGAATGTCAATCGACGCCTCGGCAATCGAGGTCGGGGACTACTGGGGAGCGGAATTGCCCGAAATGAGGTCGGGTATCAACCAATTATCGAACAGATCTTCGAAGGAGGCGGGGTCAGCGTCAACTATGCCGCAACAGCCGACCGATTGTACGTAATGGTTAGCCCGACTCCGATCTTTACCCAAATTTCAGAGATTTCCACGTTCAATATTTTGGGAACCGCTGAAACAGCACAAGGCCTTGGCGGTGGTGGTCAGGGTGGTGGCGGTTTGGGTGGCGGCGGCGGTGGCGGTGGTTTCGGCGGCGGCGGTGGCGGTGGCTTTTTCTAGTTTCACTGAAAGGAAGTTCCTCGTTTGTGGGACGGTAGATAAAGGTGGAGCCGTTCATAACCGTGCGTTGAACGGTTACACCTTTTTCATACGGGCCTCTGTCATTTGAATCGCTCTCAATAACCCCATCGCTTTGTTGAGTGTCTCCTGGTATTCATTGGTTGGATCGCTGTCGGCAACGACACCGGCACCCGCTTGAACATAGGCGACATTATCTTTGATGACCATCGTCCGCAAGGCGATACAGGTGTCCATATTTCCGGAGTAATCGATATACCCGACCGCTCCGGCATACGGCCCCCGTCGGTGCGGCTCTAGTTCATCGATGATTTCCATCGCTCGCACCTTGGGAGCACCAGACACCGTTCCGGCTGGCAGGCTTGCCAGCAACGCATCAAACTCATCGTATTCGTCTCGCAATTGACCATTGACCGTAGACGAGATGTGCATCACATGACTATAGCGCTCTACGATCATGACATCCGGCAATTCGATGCTGCCGTAGCGCGCAACCCGGCCAACATCGTTGCGGCCCAGGTCAACTAACATCACATGCTCAGCCCGTTCCTTTTCGTCCGCCAACAACTCGGCCTCTAATTGGCGATCCTCCTCCTCAGTTTTACCTCGTGGTCGAGTCCCCGCCAAAGGGCGAACGGTAACTTGGTTGTCAATGACGCGACACATGATCTCGGGTGAACTTCCCACCAATGTGCTGTGTTCGGTCCGCAGAAAAAACATGAACGGGCTGGGGTTGAGCACGCGCAGTGAACGATAAATCTCAAAGGGTTCGACTTGGATCGGAACCTGAAGTCGCTGGCTGATCACTACCTGAAAGATATCCCCCGCGCGGATGTATTCGATACATTGTTGCACTGCCGTTTCGAACTGGGCTTGCGTGAAATTTGACTTAAAATCAGGAAGTGAACCTTTGTTAAACACGATGTCAGTGCATCGTGCAGTCGGAGCCGGTTGATTGAGTTGGTCGACGATCAGATCGATCTGCTCAATGGCCGCCTGATATGCGGCCGCTGCATTTTCATGGCGATCAGGCCAAGCCAGTGAGATGACCGAAAGGGTTTTCGTGATGTGGTCAAAGACCAACATGGTGTCGTAACAGGCGAAAGACATATCATCCAGATCGCGATCATCAAATGGAGCGTCCGGCAAATGCTCGACATAACGAATCACATCATACCCCGCATAGCCAACCACTCCACCGGTAAATGGCGGGGCATCGGGAATCGGCGCAACCTTGACCTCGGCCAGCAATTTTCGGACCTCCAACAACGGATTGTCAGTCTGAAAATGGTGAACTTGGTCTCCTTCAGCGATTGTCACTTCATTAGCCTTGGCACTGATGGTCCGACGAGGCCGAGTCGCCAAAAAACTGTAGCGACCAACTTTTTCGCCTCCGACCACACTTTCAAATAGACAACTGGAACCTCCCTTGTCAATTTGCTGGAACGCCGATACTGGTGTCAATCCGTCAGAAAGCAATCTGCGGATGATTGGCACCGCACCATAAGATGCGGCGAGTCGGGAAAAGTTGGGAAAATCCGGAGTATAGCTCATAAGACGATTGGTGTACGTTGAGAATGGAATTTAGGGATCTAATTACGGATCGGTGAGTAATCATCGAATTATCCCGATTTTTGTTCGATTCGGAAGGCCTTACCGGTAAAAGCGAGCCACCGATACGAATCAGTTGGGGAGTAAATTGAAAATATCTGGCTATCCCATGGTTAATTTCTCAACGGAAGCCTCGACCTCCCTTCCGACTCGTGAACGGTTTCTGGCAATCAAGCGATACCACACAGGCCAACCAGGGCTGCTAACTGTTTGAAACTAAACCAGGATCGAGAAGCAAAATAGCCTTTTTCGTCCTCGCCCCGAAAACGACGCTTATAGGCCGCATGCCCTTGCAGATTGTAAGCCCAACGATTGGAGAGCCGAGACTTAAAGACGGTGGTAAAGAGTTTTTGAGTAAACCGACTATAGTTGAAATGACCATCAGCTACCCAAGCACAGGGGGAAAACCCCAACCGGATTTCTGATATCGATTCCGATTGAAGTTGATCTATGATGGCCTTCATTAACGCTTGCTCGCCATATTGTGAACCGCGAGGATGCCGGCGTTTGAACGTGGTGACATATCCAAAAATCTGTCGGTCTCGATAGAGCGGATCGAGGAAAATAAACGATTCAATCTTTCCGTTGGGATCAATTAAAAAAAATCGACGAACATCGGTTTCTTGTTCCAGCACTATCGGACGATTGAGAAAGCGAACCTCTTTCGATTTTACGGTGCGCGTTTTACGCCAATCCTCGGAGATTTGTTCTACTTCCTCGGGATTGATCGTATCGAAATCAGCTTCGACCATTTGGTATCCGCGGCGGTTTATCCAATTGAACGCGTATCGCAGCCACTCTTTTTCTTTCCCCTCGAAGGTGTAGTTTTGCAGAGGGATCCAGGTGTCGACACCAAACTCATTGACCCAAAATTTTCGTTGTGCCAAATGATCGGCCACCGATTGTGAGATCTGACAAAACGCCGCGCGTGGGTATTGATGAATAAAAGCATCCAACAAATCACCAACGCGATTGGTAGCTGCGACCGGATCGCCCAGCACAAACGGAGTTCCCCAGCGCGAACGGTAAGCGATGTAGCCCCGGTCATCACCAAAGAACCGTAATAGTGGTTGAACGGCGGTAGAGTACGCCAAGGAAAAACTGCCGAATTGCCTAAGCAACTCCATCCGTAATGGTAACGCAATCGCAGCGTCATCGGCGTCATCTTTCAGCCGAATTTCCCGAGCCCATTGGGATTGCGACACTGACTTGTGCGACTTTCTTTTGTTACTCAAACTTGATGCCTGATTGGTGGAAATTGGATTCATGATGCTGAGATGGTGAACTGAGATGACGTTATTCCATTTTGGCTCGATTCGATACCTCGTTACCGCTGGCCAGCACAATCGTATCGTTTCTTCGCCAATCTCCGTACCGCAATAAAAGGGGGAGAACAAACAAATTGCCGACCAAGCCGCCCAACATCGCCACGCTGACCAACAGCCCGAAATGCACCGTGGGAATCAGTGAAGATAGCAACAACACCAAAAAACCGGCAATTAAGGCTAAGTTCGCCAAGACCATCGCCAGCCCCACACTTCCATGGGCTTCATTGATAGCGGCATAAAAATCGCGACCTAAGCGACGCTCGTACAAATACCGATACAAATAATGAATGCTAAAATCTACCGACAGCCCCAATGATACACTGGCCAGCATCGCCGAGGCCATATTGACCTTCATACCCATCCACCCCATCGCTCCCAACACCATCAGGATCGGAGTAATATTGGGAATCATGGCAATCACCCCCAATCGCAAACTGCGAAAGGCAATTGCTAGCATCCCCAGGATCGCCACGATGGAAACAGCAAAAGTACTCCATTGATCGGCCAATAAACTTTGCACCAAGTAAACCAACAATACGAAACTGCCAGTCACTTCCGCATTGGGAAACCGCTTTCGAGCGATATTCTGGGTGGTTTCGACCAACGCCTGTTTTTGGTCGGCACCGGCCGCATTTTCCCCCTGCACAATAACCCGCATGGTGTTCTGTTGACGATTCCACAGCCGCGAAATGTACTGCGGACCGATTAATTCCAGCAAACGCAAGCGAGTCGTTTCAGGTAGTAAGGCAGCAGGATTAGAATTGCGGAACAAACTCCCCAAGCCTGTCTGGGCGGCACTTTCAAGGTTTTGACTGCCAGCAACCGGTGGCGTTTCCGTTGTCGGATCACTATCCGATTTTATCGGCGATTGTTGAGAAACGAAATCGATAATGTCAACGGTGCTCAGCGTATGGGCAATCGTCGGTTGTTGACGCAAGTCCTCTTGCATCAGCCGCAAATCTTGTAGGACTTGGTCAAGTCCCTTTCCTTGAGCCGATTCGGGGGGGAGTTCAATCAAGATATCCAACGCGTTGACCCCTTTAATCCGCTCCAACAAGAAATCGAACGACTGAACTATGGGGCTGGATCGGCGAAAATTTTCCTGAAAATCGGTCGCGACTTGAAGTTTGGAAATTCCTGCCGCAATAACCAACAACATCAACGCGACACTTGACAGCACCATTCGAGGTCGCTTAACCAACGTCGCCGCCGATTGCTGCAATAAACTGCCAATCCAATCCTCACCGGAGGAAGAGCCGGGTAGCGTTGAATACTTTGGGAAAGTTAACACAAACACAGGGGTGAGAACCAATACCGCCACAAAAACCATACCCGCCCCCAGCGACATCATCACACCAAAGTCTCGCACCGGGATAACGTGACTGATTAACAGCGCGGCAAAACCCATCGTCGTCGTGAGACTGGTCCAAAAAATAGGCCGCCAAATGTAAAGCAGCGTCTTCCGTAGCGCAGTTTCTGTGTCGTCCACCATTCTCTGCTCTCGGAAACGAACCGTAATGTGAATGACAGTCGCCACGCCGATTACGGTTACTAAGGCCACCAGTGGTGAGCTGACCATGCTCATCTGCAATTGACTGACGACCAACAACGCTTTAGTCCAAACCAATGCCAATTGCACAACCGCCAGCGGCAACAACAACCACCGCAAGTTCCGGAACAGCAGCGCTAAGACTATCGTTAAGATCAAACTGGAGGTAATGCCCATCGTCAGGCCGTCTCGTTCCAGGTTCGTAAATACTTCGTCAACCAATACGGGGCCACCCGCCAACACGGCCGGGGGGTCTAAAGATTGGCACACCTCTCGCAACGCTGAGATCGAGACTTTGCGATCAACCGTCGAATCGTCGCGAGAAATTAACTCAACCCACAAAACGGCAGTCAGTCCAGAATCGGAGACCAACTTGCCCTGGTAGAGTCGACAATCAAGAATTTCCGCTCTCAGTTTTTCGGGCCCGATAACCCGCTGTTCCAGCTGCTCGGCCAATGACCGTCGATCCAGCGGAGCCGAAGGCCGTCGAGCAGTGGCCAGCGATAACACCGACCGGACGCCGACGACTCGCTCAATTTGTTGATGAAACTGATTTAACCGCCTCATCCCAGCAACTGTGAACAACTCGGGGTCGTCGTAAGCCATCAAACTTGTCTCGGAATCACCGAACAGTTCTTTCAGTCGCTGGTAGCTGGCATATCTCGGATCATCCTGAGCAAACATTCGGTCAATCCGCCGATCAAACGTGATATGAGATGCCGGATAAACGGCCAAAGCCGACAACACTAATGTGATGCCGAAAATCAACCAGCGGAATTGAATCCATTTTCCAATCAGGCGTTCCATAAAGTTGCTATCAAGCTGCTATTGAATTGTTAACGGGTTGCCATGGGATTGCTTTTCAGTTGCCATAAGATTGCTTTTGCGTTGCCTTTCCAAGCAATTATTGGGCTCAATTGTCGGGCTATATCGCTGCAAATATCTCGGAAAATATCCTAACGAGTATGAGAGCTATGATCAAATCAAGTCAGATTATCTCCACTTTACCGTATTTCCCCCAATCATTCCACCGAAATTAGGTTTTGGCCTGTTGAAACAAAATGGGCTTTCAATTCTAATATACAGTTCAATTTCGTTTGTCAGGCTGAACTTTTTGATTAATTTCAAACCCATTCGATATCCGTAAGAGTCAGGCCTGTTTCTCAATAATCGGACTGCGTAACCGTTTATCGGATCGAATGGCAACCATTTGCTACAGTGAAGAGGAGAGTTTTAGTGGCTTCTGAAAAATATTTGTTTACCAGTGAATCCGTTAGCATGGGACATCCCGACAAATTGTCGGATCAGATTTCCGATAGTATTCTGGATGCATTCCTTGCTCAAGATCCTAACTGCCGTGTCGCCTGCGAGACACTCGTCACCACCAACCTTGTCGTGATTGCCGGTGAGATCTCATCGCTGGCCAACGTGGACATTGAACAGGTTGTGAGAGAAACCCTCCGTCAAGTCGGTTATACCGATGCGTCGATCGGTATAGACGCGGATTCATGCGAAGTCATTATCCGTTTGGATCAACAAAGCCCCGACATTGCGATGGGTGTGGATCGTGATGGCGCCGGAGATCAAGGTTTGATGTTTGGTTTCGCATGTGACGACACACCAGAACTGATGCCCCTGCCAATTGCTTTGTCTCATAAGATTCTGGCTCGGCTGAACGAAGCTCGTTTCAGCCAAGAAGTCGACTGGCTGCGTCCTGACAGCAAAAGCCAAGTCACCGTGGAATACCAGGGAACCACACCGATTCGAATCGACACGGTGGTTTTATCAACTCAACATTCACCAAACGTCGACAACGAAACATTGCGAAACTTTGTCAAAAACAAAGTTGTCCTCCCTTGCTTGCCCCCCGAACTAATCAAGGGGGACATCACCTTCCACATCAACCCTACCGGTAAATTCGAATTGGGTGGCCCTCACGGCGCTTGTGGATTGACGGGTCGCAAAATTATCGTGGATACCTATGGTGGTTGGGGCCGACATGGTGGCGGTGCTTTTTCCGGAAACGACGCCACCAAAGTAGACCGCAGCGCTGCCTATATGGCTCGACACGTTGCCAAAAATATCGTCGCCTCAGGACTGGCCAGTCGCTGCGAAGTCCAATTGGCATACGCGATTGGCGTGGCCGAACCCGTCAGTGTGCATGTTGATACGTTGGGAACGGGCAAGGTCGACGACGCCCTGATTTGCGATATCGTAAAAGAACACTTCCCGCTGTCGACCAAAGGAATTATTGATTACCTTCAACTTCGCCGGCCCATTTTCCGGAAAACAGCAGCCGGTGGTCACTTTGGGCGAACCGAACCCGAGTTCACTTGGGAAAATACCGATCAGGCATCCAAGTTGGCCGAAAAAGCGGCAGCCGCTGCAACGGCATAAAGCCAATCTGGTCTCGCTATGTAGGATGGGTTTCCAAGCCCGTCCTACGATTTCTGTCGTTAGGTAGGATGGGTTTCCAAGCCCGTCCCGCGATTTCTGTCGGGTAATGAAATTCTAACCTTCAACGAAATTTGGAGCAATTCACGCTGAGGTTAGGAGCATATCGTTTAACCCGCAGCCGTAGGCGAGGCTTGATCTAAAACGC
>JBGTHU010000447.1:0-5090 GCA_041745975.1 Mariniblastus sp. | reverse complement strand
TAGGAGCGGCAGCAGACCCTGTTTTTTTATTGTCGGCTTTATTGACAGCCGGAGTTCCTTCACCCGTTTTCGAAAGACGTGAGCTCACGTCGCCGCGGCTGAGCGAGTGAACGACCGCATTGTAGATTTCTGATTGTTTGGCCGGTTTAAGCAACAGGACTTTGACACCTAGTTTTTCGAGTATTCGCGAATCATCGGATTGAATTCCTGAAGTTAACATAATGATCCCATTCGAGCCCAACAAGGATCGCTCCAGCACGGCCTCGACCAGCATCCTGCCGTCCATTTCCGGCATGTTAAAATCGGAAATGATCAATTGAAATGGGTCATTTTCTTCTTTCGCATCACGTAGTGCTTGCAATGCGGATACTCCTCCCGACGTTGTAACCGGTTGCAGTCCCCAATTCGTCAGCATGTCCTTTAAGATTCGTCGATTGGTGGCATTGTCATCGACGACCAATACCTTCATGCCGCGAAGATTGACCGGACTCGATTCGGATGGCACCTCATGATTGGGATCAATCTGTAGATTGATCTCGAATTGAAATTTACTGCCTGAATCCAGCAAGCTATCCACCCATATTCGTCCCTCCATCAATTCGACCAATCGAGCACAGATTGCCAGCCCCAATCCAGTCCCTCCAAATCGTCGCGTGGTTGACGCATCAGCTTGTTCGAATTCTCGAAAGATTTTTTCGCAATGTTCAGGTGAGATACCGATCCCTGTATCGGTCACGGCAAAATAAAGTTGCACATCGGTGTCGGTTCGCTGGCGACAGTGAATTTCCAACACAATCTCGCCAGCATCGGTAAACTTGATCGCGTTGCCAATCAAATTGACTACGACTTGCCGCAGACGATATCCGTCACCAATGAGTAGGGCGGGGATATCGGGATCGAAATGGCAGGCCAACTCCAGTCCTTTGCTGTGAGCCCGAAACCCCAACCCTTTAAGCGCATCCCCCAGAACTTCTCGCAAGTCAAACGTCTGTTGATCCAATTGGAACTTTCCCGATTCAATTTTGGAGAAATCCAACACGTCGTTAATCAAGTTCAGCAATGCCTCACCGGAATCTTGCACCATCCGCAAGTATTCTTCTTGGGTTGACGTCAAATCGGTTTGCAGCAGCAGATCGGTAATCCCGATGATCGCGTTCATTGGAGTGCGAATTTCATGGCTCATGTTCGCCAAGAAATCACTTTTGGCTCGATTCGCCTCATCGGCGGCAATTTTGGCAGCTTTTAGTTCTTCCCGCTCCCGGTGGAGGGCTTCTTCAGCCAATCGTTGTTCGGTGATGTCCCAGAAAATCGATTGAATGCCGGTGATCTGTCCTTGCTCATTTCGCACCGGGCCTTTTCGAGAGGCGAAATAGCGTTTTTGCCCATCGACCCAGGCATCAAAGATGTCCTCAACTACCAATCCGGTTTCGAAGACCTGTTTGTCTTCCATCCGCGCCCCTTCGGCCAATTCGGCATGGTAGAAATCGGCTACAGTTTTTCCTACCATATCTTCAGGGCGAACCCCTAACAGAACGGCTGCCTTTTCATTGGCGAACACAATTCGGCCGTCCTGATCCTTGCGAATAAAGCATGCTGGGATGCTGTGCACCAGGGAGATGAACAACGATTTGGCATCGCTGAGAGAGGGGTCCAATGGACGTTGAGGGTCGATCTCGGACATGATTTCTCGTCAAAAGTTCAATTAAGATGGCTTGGTCCAGCGTTTACAAATTTCGATTCCCACTTCAACCGCCGCCACCATCTCATCCAAGCAAGCCCATTCCAAGGGAGAATGGATATTGTGTTGGCCAGAGGAAAGGTTAGGCGTCGGCAACCCCATTTCAGTCAAACGGGATCCATCAGTTCCCCCCCGCACAATCGTTTGTTTGGCCGTGCGGCCCAGTGCGGTGTGAGCATCTACCGCAAATTGTACCGCTCGCGGTTCTTGGGCCAATCCGTCGGCCATGTTGCGATATTGGGATACGATCTGAAGGTCGATGTCTAATCCGGGACAAGCCTCAATCACTTGATCGCAAATCGATTTCAATAGGTCAGCGTACTGGTTTAATCTCTCCGTTTCAAAATCTCGTAGAATCAACTTTAGGGTTGTTTCCGTCACGCCTCCTTCGATCGAATAGGGATGCAAAAATCCTTGGCGATCGGACGTCCGTTCGGGCGACATTTCCAACGGCAGCTTACTCAGGAATAAACCGGCCCCTCGCACCGCATTGATCATTTTATCTTTAGCGATCGCCGGATGAATATTGACACCTGAGAATTTTACGATCGCCATGTCCGCCGAAAACGTTTCGACATCAATTTCGTCTTGCCCTCCCCCATCGAAGTTATAACAGACAACCGCATCGATCTGGTTCAGATCAATATGATCCGTACCATGCCCAATCTCCTCGTCGCAAGTAAACACCAATCGCACCGGACCATGTTCAATTTGGGGATTCTCTAACAACACCTGGGCCATTTCCATGATAATCGCCACCCCTGCTTTATCGTCACCGCCCAACAACGTCGTTCCATCGGTGATGATGATCGTCTTGCCGCGGGCCAAAGGAAGCTCCGGACAGGTGGCTGCCGAAATCACTTGACTGGGATCACCTGGCAGGACTACATCCTTCCCGTCAAAACCGTGAATCACCTGCGGTTTTACGTGACTGGCTGAGGTATCGGGCGCCGTATCGACGTGACTGTTGAACGCAATGGTGGTCGTTCCACCATTCGCTTGAACGGTCCCTATAACAATCCCAAATTGATCTTGTTTCGCATCGGTAATGCCCATCTCCCGCATTTGTTGAACCAGTAACCGTCCCATTTCCATTTGACCCGGAGTGCTGGGGACGCGGGTGCTGCTCTCAATGGCTCGGGAGTCAATTCGAACATATTGCAGAAAGCGGTCGAGTAAACGTTGACGATTGACCAATTGAGACTTCGACTCTCCCTTAGATCCGATTTTTAGGGGTTGGTTTTCAAAACTCATTTTTTGCGATAGAGTAAACAAATTGAAGTAAACAAATTGAATAATGAAATTGGGATTTTAATCGACCCAGCCTCAAAAAACTGCATTTTCAGGTTTTGAATTTTTCAGTTTACAGGAAAAAAAAGAAAATGCCATCACCCGCTGTAAGTTACTTGATTTTTGACGTGGAGAGTATTGTCGACGGCGAACTGGTAACCAAAGTTCGCTATCCGGGCGAGGAACACAGCCCCGCTCAAGCCATTGAATTATATTGCGCTCAACGATTGGAAGAAACCGGATCGGAGTTTGTTCCCTATACGTTTCACTTGCCAATTTCAGTGGCCATCGTCAAAGTCGCAGTCGACTTTCAGATCATTGACGTGGTTGTACTCGATGCACCTCAGTATCGCCCCGCCGTTATCACCCAACATTTTTGGGAGGGTTGGCGGTTGTATAAAAAGCCAACGTTGGTGACTTTTAACGGACGATCGTTTGATATCCCGCTGCTGGAATTGGCTGCCTATCGATTCGGAATCAGCGTTCCCGATTGGTTCAATCTTCGCAGTCGCGGCTATGAACAATCGCGTAATCGATTTAACCTGAACGCCCATTTTGATTTACAAGATTTTTTCACCAATTTTGGCGCCACCCGACTCAACGGAGGTTTGAATTTGATGGCCAATCTGATCGCCAAACCGGGTAAGATGGGGGTCCAGGGTCATATGGTTCAAGAAATGTATCAACTGGGCCAAATCGAACAAATCAATGACTATTGCCGTTGCGATGTACTGGACACTTATTTTGTTTTTCTTCGATCAAAGGTTCTGACCGGCGAAATTACCTTGGATCGAGAGCAAGAATTAGTCGCTCAAACCCGTTCTTGGTTGGAATCGCAAGCCGAAGTAATGCCGGTCTATCGTGACTACCTGGAGCAATCTGGCCAGTGGAGCAATCCTTGGATTTAACGTGTCACAACTTTCAACTTTTAACTTTCAACTTTCAACTTACCTCAACAACTGCCATGCAAATCAACGGTGTCCCCATCCAAGCCAATTACTCGGAAACCTTTTCGGCCAAACTTTGCCGTGTGCTCGTGACCAGTGTCAATGAAAAATGGGCTCGCGAAGCAGCAATGGAAATCAAGGGGCTGGGCCGTTCCGCCACCGCTCCACCTTGCGAGGCGACCATCGAACGCCAACTAGGCACCGACCAGACTCCCGATGGTCGCCCCGGTTTCGTTATCCAAATGATGGATCGTAAGTTAGAGCAATTAACCAAGTGTTTGGCCTTGCGGATCCGCAAAGGTGCCCTGCCGAATCCCCAGACCGCATTGTTTGACTGGTTGCCAGCGGAATATTCAGCGGAGTCCATCGATTTAGCTGGCACGATCGTTCATCAATTTGCCGATCGCTATGAGCAAGAAGTCGAAATGTTCGATGGCCGCTTGATGTACCAAGTCCCTCGGATGGACGGCCTGTTTCTGGTTCAACGGAAATTTGGAGTTACCACGGGAGTTACCGGCGGCATGTTTTTGATACTGGCCGATTCGGTAGAAAACGCTTTGGCGGCTGCCGAAAAAGCTCTGGCCGAGACCGCCGAAATCCCCGAAGTGGTGGTCAAATGTGCAGCCAGCGGCTCGAAAGTCGGAGCTAAAAATTACGACGATGTCGTCGCCACCACCAACCATACCTATTGCCCGACACTCAAACATGAACCCGACAATCATTTGGACGATCGAGTCACTTGTATCTATGAAATCATCGTCAGTGCTCCCCGTGAAGCATCGGTTCGCGAGGGAATGCGAGTCGGGATCGAAGCCGCTTGTAGCCAAAAAGGCGTGCTGGGAATCGAAACCGCCAACTACGACGGTAAATTAGGCAGCGGCAAAATCGATCTGCATAGCCTGCCATTCCGAACCCTCGATTGAGGTGGATCGAGCTAGTCGCGGTCGGTTGCATCCCATAAGCCTTCAAAACTTCCGTCTCAGAAAGTCGAACTGGCTGTTGATTTTTTGGTAGCAACAAGCGGTCAACGTCTTCCGCTACATATTTCCGAAGCCACCACTAAATCCACAGCCCGTCCGTTTGGCATGCCGACATCGATTTATTTGACTTCCAAA
>JBGTHU010000446.1:0-5375 GCA_041745975.1 Mariniblastus sp. | reverse complement strand
GAGACGTTGATCGCGGCTATATTCTGATTCGGGAGCATTAGCGGATTGGTACGATTGCCGGATTTTCGCAAGAGAAATTTTCACTACCAATTTGGATCTCTATAATCGGGCTCCTTTTTACGTTTCTAACTGAGGCGGCTTAAGCCACTTTAGTAGTTGCAGTCGTACCCATCACGCGTATAACATTCAAGCATTTTACGGGATTAAATCCATGTCCAATTTTCTTTCCAACAGCAATTCCAAATTGATCCAAAACGTATTTGATGCAATTCTCGAATACGGCCACGACGAAGATTTCGTTCCTCACGAAGGGGACGAATTTATCCCAACTGATGCGCCTGCCGGGTCAGAAGAAAAAATCGAGGCATTGCGGGAGCGAGTTCTGCAAGGCGTTCCGCTATGGCATCCCGAAGATCGAAAAGACTACACCGGTTTGACAGGCGCCGTTCGGCCACGTGAGTAAACGTTGGCTTGAGAATCTAAAAAAAGCAAAGGGCAGATCAATTGTCTGCCCTTTTTGCGTTGACCGGTTTGAAGTTAAGCGGCACGGTTGCAAAGTTGAAGCTTGATCTGTGCGGGAAGCAGAGACAACATGAATGCCGCGTCATGTTCGGGAACCGTAATGTGGTTTCTGCGATTCGGCTTAATTTCGAGTCCCTTCGGCAACCGTGTCGAACTTCTGATAATAAGTCGCACGCTTTTTGCTGGGGAGTCGGGCGTAGATCCTGACATAGCGTACTTCGTTGTACCGCAAGCTAAATTTAGCTCCCATTTTACTGATAAATCGATTCAGATTAAAACTGACCGTTTCACCTGGCTTGATTGGCTTGTAATCATAAATTTGATAGAACGTGTTGAGCGTAATTTCAAAGTTAGTCCATTCTTCCTCACCCGTGTTTGTAACCAGCAAAAACCCGCCTTCGAATTCAGGTCGCGCGCTATATTTAATTTGGTAGAATTCGGGATCGGGTAAACCGACAGGTTGAACTTTGGCCTCCAAGGTTCCCTCTTGGACCGGGGGCAGAAACAATCCGATCAAAGCGACTGTTCCCACAGGAAGTATCATCAATAATGCCATCACGAAAAGGAATTGATTCCGTCCCAAAATGGGGGACGCTTTTTGAAAGGAACTCTTAGCTGGTGCCTCGCTATTTTCAGGGAGACTCATATTAACATGAGAGGCAGCGTCAGAGAAAGAGAGGGTTGGTTCGGATCGTTGATCCGGTCGGTTGGTTTTTACATTCATGATTTTTTGGGCAGCTTCAAATATTGATCGAATACGATAAAGTGACCGCTAAAACGATCGCTAAGTCAACTTGATTTTTCAGTTTAAGCTCGGCATTTAAACTGAAATCCGTCTCGCGGTGTCGTTGAAGGCGAAATTGGCGACCATTTTAGTTTTTTTTTGCAATTTAGGTACTGTCATGCGCGTTAGTTGTTGTTGGTTAAGCTGGCGGTAAGCCGTAATGCCTGAGTTTGAGCTTGGCGGCTGTAATCAATCGATTCGGCCAGACAGCGGGCCGCTTCTTGGGCGGCGTGAAAACCTTTGGAGTTTTCGCTGCTGATGTAGTCCAATCGCCACATTGCTTTGCGTTGCAAGACGAAGATTTCAACCAGTTGTTCATCAGTCGCGCCTGCCTGTTGGCACTCCAAGATTGCGTCCAGCATCTCTGTCATCGCCACGGCGGCTCGTTCCATCATCTCCATCGTTCGCGTTTGGATCGTAGCAACTCGTTCTTTCAAGTCGCTTTCGGGTACTGGATGACACGTTTGGCAGGCATTGTTGATATTCTCCAGAGGGCTGCGGACGTTGTGATTACTCAGTTTTTGGGCTCCGACCCGTTCATAGGGCATGTGGCAATCGGCACAACTCACACCGGCTCGGGCATGGGTTCCCTGGCTCCACAATTCGAACTCGGGGTGCTGAACCTTAAATAACGGAGCTTTCGTTTCCGCGTGATGGTAGTCTAAAAAGTCAGAGCCATCGGGAAACTTGCGATCTTCCCAGAATTTTTCCAAATCTTCGTGCTTCAGCCCGTTTCCCCAGGGAAAGACCAATACATCTTGCGTTGCGCAGTAGTACTCGACGTGGCACTGCCCGCAGGTGAAACTTCTCATTTCATGGCGGCTGGCCAATTCGTTGGGATCATAGTCAACAGATCGGTCGCCCCGACGCCAGGCTTCGATACTGGACAAATGGGGGAGCGGATCGTCACTGGCGGCCAAACTGGCGATGCCTTGCATGAAACCGGGCCTGGTGATTCGCAACCGATTGGTACGCGGGTCATGGCAATCGATGCAGCTAACGGGATGAGCTTCGCTCAACTGAAAATGCCCAGGTGGCACTTCACCATCCCCAAAACCCTCGACCGGAGGGGCTTCAAAGGTAGCTTTTGATGCATCGGGTCGTGTGCCGTCGGGAACTTGAGTCAGCATTTCCAAAACTTCGTGGTAAGGTTTTTGGCTGAGCACTTCAAAGCCTTTGATTACAGCCTGCATGTTGAAGTCTTTCGCCAAAGCGGCTTCGTCGCTGGGTAGCCCCATCGCCTCCAGTCCCGCCTTTCGGTAGAGCACGGTTGTTGAAGCGTGACAATGCAGGCAGGCACCGGCTTGTTTTCGCTGATGAACGCGTTCGGTCACCACTTGATCGTACAGCATGTAGGCATGCCCGCGAGCCTCCCGATAGTCGATGCTGAATGCATATCCGGCATACAAACGTTTAAGCCAAGGAAAATGATCGAGTTTGCTGTCCGGTAGCGCGGACGACCCCCCGAAAAACGTGTCCCCTGCCGTGCTTTTATACTGATCAAAATGATGCGGAAAATTTTGCCCCCAAAGCGCCGGATCGGTGCTGACTTCGTTCAATTCGACCACCCGAAAATAAGGCTGTTTCGCGTCTTGCTTGTGTTCAAAAATCGTCACCAGCAAATAAGCAATTCCAGCGGTCGCCACAGCGGAAATCAACATTACCCCGACCAGTAAACTTTTGGAAATTCCAGCACGAGGGTTGTTGCCAGGCCTTTGTTCTTGATTCATCGAGAAAACTCCGAAACAGTGAATACTTTAGTGGTGTGCATGACCGACTGAATAATGACAGTGAATACAATTCAGCATGTCATCGCCGGGGCCGACAGGCAACATCGCATGTACGAAATC
This sequence comes from Mariniblastus sp., assembly GCA_041745975.1. GTDB lineage: Bacteria > Planctomycetota > Planctomycetia > Pirellulales > Pirellulaceae > Mariniblastus. The sequence continues at coordinate 2,219 of JBGTHU010000446.1, read as the reverse complement.
TTGATGGCAATGTAGACAAGTTCCTTGGGTGACGCGACGGTTGCGAGGTTTAATACGGATCGGCTCTGGATACCCCCCTACGGTAAACGCCCACGAGTGCAGCAACCCATTGTCTGCTTTAGTAAACCATTTGCCCATAAAATCATGTGGTAAATGGCAATCGTTGCAAGTCGCCGCGTTTCGATGACTCGAATTTTGCCACGAGTCATAGTGCGACTGCATGATGTGGCAATTCGCACAAGCGGCTGGATCGTTAGACAGATAGGAAGTCCCACCACCGTAATTGAAGGTAAACGTACCCAAGCCAATCGTCGAACCGATCAGTACCGCGGCCAGAATCGTCAGCCAGCGAAGCCGGGTTTGCCATCTCAGGGATTGAGACGTGATAAATTTGGACGTTTCGTCATTCATATTCAAAATTTCTAACTTGCTAAGTCGCGATAACGTTCCAGTTGAAGATATTGTAGCCGACAAAAGATTTTCATTCGAGGGCTCGTTTCGGAGATACCCAGCAAAATCAAGCCGATTCCACGATCCGGTTTGCAATTCCACCCTAAATTCGACCTCTTCCTATGAATAGACTAACGTTCTAAAACTAGGCTAAAGCACGCGGTATGCTATAATTATTGTAGCCGTTCGCGGTTTGGTAGGGAGGTTGAGGCGTCTGCCGAAACAAGAATCACTCGACGTGTGGCATTGGCCAATCACTGTTTCGGCAGTTGCCTCAACCTCCCTACGAATTTCGCCGATTTTGTGAGGCGATAGATGCCGTGAACAGTTACTAATTATTCATAGTGGTCAGGTTAAACTGGCAAAGTTTGTTCACATTAGCCGAAATTAACACTAGGCCCGTAAAACGTTAAAACTTTAATAACCGATCATGGCTGGTTGTCGCCTGACAGAAATAGCTGAGATTGGATATTCAAAACCATCAATCAAATTTGTATTCGGTATGTCAACTCCAGTTCAACCTGTCCAAGCCCCAGCCAACGTCAACAATCGAGTTACCACGTATCTCAATCAGCAACTCGAAAAAACTCGGCAACAGGTAAAGAGCAACGACATCTTTAGTGCCGGTTTGAAAATCGTCGTGGCCTCGATGGCATTGCTGATTGTAGCGGCCGTTTGGGATGGTTGGGTGGCGCCTCTCTCAACAACCGGTCGCTGGATCTGTTTATTGGCATTAATGGTGATTGCGGTTGCGATTGTGGTCTGGGAGATCGTTCCTTTGTTCTTTCGCAGAATCAATCCCGAATTTGCGGCACGAATGATCGAGACCGCTCAACCCGGCTTTAAGAATAGTCTGTTGAATTATGTGCTGTTGCGAAAACAACCGGAACAAATCAGTCCGGCGATCATGCAAGTGATCTCCCGAAGAGCCGCCACGGATTTGACTGCCGTACCAAGCGATGCCACTATCGATCGCTCCAAAATTATTCGTTTGGGCATGATGTTGGTGGCACTGACCCTGTTCATTGTCGTCTACAAGGTGCTCTCTCCTAAGGATCCGCTGCAGTCATTCGCCCGGATTTTGATGCCGACTGCGAAACTGGCCCAGCCCGCTCGAGTCCAGATCACCGAGATCAACCCCGGCGATGTCGATGTTTATTTTGGCGACCGAGTCGAGATTTCCGCCACGATCCGCGGATTGAATCCGCAAGAGGAGGCGTTCCTATTGGTTTCCAGTCGCGACGGCCAAATCATCGACCAACGTCTACCTCTGGCAGAGACATCCGGTAGCAATCGATTCCAAGGTTGGCTGGGGGATACCGGTTCGGGGATCCAGCAGTCACTGGACTATCAAGTCGTCGCCGCCGATGGAGTTTCAGCCACCTATCAAGTCAACGTGCAGTCTCTTCCGACGATCGCCGTTGAATCAGTCACTCTAACCCCCCCCAAGTATACTCGGTTGCCAGAACGTCAATACGAAGGCCGAGGAAGCATTGACGCCGTCGAAGGAACCCGCATCAGCATCGACGCCATTGCCAACTTGCCGATCAAAGAAGCGTATCTCGATCTTATATTTGCCGGTGAGGATACCGGAGCTACTACGCGTGGAGGTGCCGTTAATGGTAATGGGAGCGTACGATCCCGAACCGTCCAAACATTGAACATGCAGGTCGAGGGCAATAAAGCCCACACCACTTTTTATGCGCTGCTCGATGCGGCTCGCCAACGACCGATGGCAACCCATTACCGATTGAGGTTTGTCAGCCTTG
>JBGTHU010000445.1:0-1575 GCA_041745975.1 Mariniblastus sp. | reverse complement strand
ACACTTCAGCCGAATGAAGTAGATCGATCGCCGCCGCGAATTTTGCGGAAAAAGTTCACAAACTTCAGAGCTTTTTCCTTTGCAAAATTCGCTTTGGCTTCCAGTTAAACGACTTCTCGCTTCAGACGGCTGAAATGTTACTTTTTTTCTAAAACGTGCAGAATCCGCAATTAATGGCTCAACCAACTTATACAGCGTTCGTTAGGTTGTTCCAATCTGGTTTCTCTGCTGCCTCAAATCTGAAAGTGTTCGCCGACTGGGGGTGCATCCGTCTCACTTGGCTCGGTTAAATTGGCTTCATCCGAATCGACCTTCTCTCGACACGCCATTTCCAACGCTGCGACCACCATTTGGTCTTGTTCAGGGAAGATCGTGCGGGGATCGAGCAACAAGCGATCGCGGGTGATGCGGGCGATCAATGGCGTTTTCGATAGTCGCAATCGTTTGGCCCAACGATTAAGCGAACCATGCTTGAAGGCCAGTGCCACGCAGTGTGTCGGCAGTTGTTGTGTCGGTACGCTGCCACCGCCCAACATCGAATGATCGTCCACAACTTCACAACGTTCGATACCGGGCAAATGTCCAATCAATTGACAGATCTTATCGGCTCGCAAACGTAAGTTTCCCAGCGGTTGGGAAACCATACGCAGTACTGGAATTTCTTGTAGAGCCGTTTGGGGATGCCGGTAAAGCCTTAATGTTTCAGCCAATGCCGCCAAGGTCAGCTTGTCGACTCGCATCGCTCGCATCAAGGGATGAACCAGAATTCGATCGATATATTTTTGCTTGCCAACAAGGATGCCGCATTGAGGGCCGCCCAACAATTTATCGCCACTGAATAAGACAACATCGGCACCAGCTCGCACGCTGTCGGCAACCAGCGGTTCCCCTGTCAGGCCAAAGGAAGAAAGATCCATTAACGCGCCCGAACCGATATCATCGATCACCGGTAAATGGTGCTTTCGCCCCAGCGCTACCAATTGGTCGATGCGGGTCGATTCGGTAAATCCCATGATTTTGAAATTGCTAGGATGAACCTTCATCAAGGCGGCGGTATTTTCTTGAATCGCGTGTTGATAGTCGGAGACGCGAGTGCGGTTGGTGGTGCCGACTTCCCGTAAGACTGCGCCACTGGTGCTCATCACGTCGGGCAGCCGATAGCTTCCACCAATCTCAACCAATTCTCCTCGGGAGACAATCACTTCGCGGCCGGCGGCCAGCGTCGCCAAAGTAATCATGGTAGCGGCGGCATTGTTATTGACCACAATGGCGGATTCGGCATGGGTTATTTCTTTCAGCAGGCCCGCCACCACACTCGTCCTTTGACCACGTTCCCCGCTCTCCAAATCGAATTCGACGCTGGCGTATCCTTTGCTGATCTCGCCCATTGCGGTCAAGGCTTGTCGAGCCAATGGAGCCCGTCCCAATCCGGTGTGTAACACCACTCCGGTGGCATTGATTACCGGACAGAGGAGCGGTCGCTGTTGATGAACCAGCCAGGATGAAATGGTTTCGGCCAATTCATGGGCCGAAGGGACATGGAAATCGTCGGTGGCTGTCGATAGGTGGTTGGTT
>JBGTHU010000444.1:0-2838 GCA_041745975.1 Mariniblastus sp. | reverse complement strand
CTCGGGAACATTAGATGGTCAGGGTAACCAAGCGGGTTTGTTTCCACTTCCTGGTCCTGGGGCTTCCTGGGGCACACCGAGCTCCTACACAGCTCAATGGTACGATTTTAATAGTGGCCAAAATATTGCCTGGAGTATCCCGATTCCTTTTTAAACGTGATCAACTTCGATCAATGAAAGACAAATCGATGAACGGCTATGCTCGATCGAAAATGATAGCACTAACTCTGCTGATTGCTTCTTTACTAGCAAGTTGCAACCGCCAGGAGTCTAAACCTAATTTCAGCCGACGCGTCGATAAACGGCATCATTATAGTGTTCAAATTCAGGAGATTCAAATTGGATCAACTGATGATTCGGGGCTTCCCGTGGGGAACTTTAATTCTCAAGTTGGCAAGCTGCCAATCACTCTTTCACCGGGAAAAATTCTTAGGTTGACCGGGCGGTTTTTGGTGGAAGATGGTGGGATTGCCCCGCTTTCTGTTGTTGTCATGATTTGTCCGCGAGGTAAATCTTCCCTGCGGGAATCACTAGCAACCTCGACAGCTAATAATGTTTTTGAGCCTGCGTACCCTTCTCCCCAAAGCCATTTTGACTTGGATATCCGACTACCAAAAAATAGTATTAACGGTCATGCAGATATTATTCTGTATGCGATGGCTGGTTCGTGGTCAACGATCAAATTACTGGCAACGATCCAATGCGAAATGAAAGAACAAGCTGACAATCTTGTTGATGATTTAAGGGAGACACATGTCGTTTCATTCGATTAGATTTTATCTTGCTTGATCTGTTGAATTTGCGGAGTAGAAACACTGGGATTATTTTTAATAAACCAGTTGAACAAACGGCTTTTCAATTTTGGTTAAATCGAATTTTTCTTGGGAGATGCAAAATGCCGATTCAACGCGTAAATGCCCAGATACGATTGTTTTCGTCGCCAACCTTTGGGCTTAGCTTGGTCGAATTATTGGTCGTTATTTTAATACTGTCTTTACTTCTGACCATGCTCTTTCCAGCGATTCAGATGGTGCGAGCCAGTTCGCAGCGAGCGAATTGTGCAAACAAACTGAGACAAATTGCCTTGGCTGGCATAGATTTTGAATCTTTCAGAGGGAAGTTTGAAATGGAAGGATGGGGAAAAGACTATGCTCCATTTTTTGAACTAAATGATTTCGTGGGAAATGTTTTCCCGGAAGATCAACTCAAAGATAAGACGATTCCTTTGTTAATCTGTCCATCTGACGAATTACAAGGCGCTAGACCGAGCGGAATTCTAACAAACTATCTGGGTTGCCTCGGCAGTCGCTATTACCAAGATGGTACCACCGACGGTATTTTTGCTGCGCCGGAAAATTTTGAGACACCCTCCAATAGAGTTGGCTCGGCGGATGTAACAGACGGACTTGATCATACCGTTTTTTTTTCTGAGCTGTTGGTTGGCAGTGTGGAGGTCTCACCGATCAAGCGAGCAACGTGGTTGGTTCCGGGATCGTATCTTGAGGACGACTATGATGATTTCCTTGCGGTTGCGGATTCAATTCCTTCTGAGGACAGCGTGTTGATGCCTATTGGGAGCAGAGGATATGGTTTTCTTTATTTTCCAGCTCAACCGGGCACTTCATCAGAAAATTTTCAAGTTACCGCATTAGCTGCCTCTCCAGGCGATTCTGTCTATAGTCACGCTCTTACCCCTCAACGGCCCAGTCTTCAGATCGCCAATGGCTCACCTTCATATTCAGCCTATCCGGCATCGAGTAACCACAATGTCGTCAATTTGGCGTATGCCAGTGGCGCGACCGGAAGTTATACGAGTATTGTTGACCCAATTGTTTGGAGGGCCATTTCGACCCGAGCAGGACAAGAGCTGAATCACTAAACCATTGATTGATTGGCATTGCAGCAACTGACGGCTCTTCATTGGATGCCAACCAAAAATATGTTTGACTTTGCCTGCTGGAAACCTTAAACTAAATCAAAGTTCCGCATCCGGGATCGAGACCGTCTCTCCTCCGCCAACGGGTGCGAACAAAATGTTGCACCAAAGCCACGTTGGTGCGCGGAAATTATCAATTAAGTTCACTCACGTGGCTTGGTGAACATTGGCGTTCGGCAATAGGAGAAGTATTGTGCCCATACCTCGTTCGTTAGCAATTTTTACACTTGGAGCAATTGGATGTGGACTTGCGTCGCTCGTTATTGTTGCTCCTTCATTTGAAACGGCCCACGCCCAAACAAACGATTTATCTATGTCTGGGTCGGTAGGACGCTACCAAATCTCAGCTTATGGCTACGGGCTGGGAGACGGCAGTCCCGGTTCCTTAAGCGAACATGGAGCCTACATCTTAGACACCCAAACGGGAGACATATTTGTTATCCGCCATCACGGTGGTCCGAAGTTTTTAGGTTCGGTAGGCAAGGAGCGATTAGTCGGGGGGCAACCACTCACATCGCCAGATGCTGTTCAAAAATTGCCCGCGGTGGACTCGATCGAATTGCCGAACGGTCTGTCAAGCTCTGAAGCTACCAATAAACTATTAGAACTAGGATTTCACCCGTGGGAGGACGCCACAGTACCTAACGACAATTGGGTGCGATTCCGCAAGCCCTGGCAGCGAGGGTTTCATTTCATCAATCTTCGATTTGAAAACGATAAGCTCGTCGAGGTTGGAGAGTTGCGCAACGATCCGTAGGCTAGTGCCGAACTAATAAGAATTTGACATCGCGTAGTGAGGGACGAACGGAGCCGATGCTCAAATTCTCTGTTCAAGAAGCCCGGTGGATTCGAGAAGCCGGGAAGTAGCGTGAAGGCTAGTCGGTTTTGCGTGAAGGCTAGTC